>NZ_CAXSQB010000015.1:19943-54571 GCF_964239415.1 Clostridium sp. ATCC BAA-442
CTACGGGAACGCCCCCCCTTTTTGGGGTTAGATGGGCCTGTGCTCCAGCTCCAGGCCCAGCAGCTCCAGAACACCAACCTCCAGCGCCCGGGCCAGGTGGACCAGCTCATAGTCCGCCACCACCCGCTCCCCGGTCTCCATCCAGCTGATGGCCTTTTGGGTCAGCCCCAGCCCGTCCAGTTGGAGCCGGACTGCGAGCTGCTCCTGGCTCAGCCCCGCCCGGTCTGTAGATCTTCAAGCTCCGCACCCCGTTTATCCCAAAGATAGGTAACCTCAGTTGACAGTATCACGGGGGCTCTGCGATGATTATTCCAAACATGACTAAGCAAAGTAAAAAATTTGATTTTTCCTCATAAGAAGAGCTCCCGCCCTCTTGTCACCGCAAAAAAAGCGTGCTATAGTGGCTCTACCGACAAAAGGAGGAATGGAATCATGCACACACTTCCCAAGCGCGCCCTGGCTGTCGCCTGTGCGGCAGCCCTGTTGGGTACCGGCACCTCCGCCCTGGCCGCGGAGTCCGTCCCCGCCTCCGCCCCATCCACCGGCATCTCCGTCCAACTGGACGGCCGGAATCTGTCCTTCCCTGACGCCGCACCTGAGGCGAGGGACGGCCGCACCTTCCTGCCTGTGCGCACCGTGTTTGAGGCCATGGGGGCCGAGGTAAGCTATTCCCCCGCCGCTCAGACCATTACCGCCGTTCGGGACGGCACCACCGTCACCATGGCCCTGGGCGGCACAACAGCCACCGTGGAGCGCAGCGGCGTCACCACCCACATCCCCATGGACGCGGCCCCCTACGCCCACGACAACCGCACCTATGTGCCCGTACGCTTTGCCGCTCAGGCCTTTGGCTGCGCCGTGGGCTGGGACGCCGGCGACCGCACCGTGATCCTCATTGACATGGAAAAGCTGGTGGAGGAGACCCTATCCAAGTATGACTTTACCTATCTGGAAAAATACCTGGCATACGGCCAGAAGTACCGCACGGGAATCTGGGACATGAACGCCGACTTTGACGCCTCTCTGGACATGACGGGCCTTCTTCTGGGAAGTACGGCGGAATCTGCGCCCATTACCCTGGACGGCACTCTGGAGGGCGTCATGGCCGGCGGCGCGAAGATGGACGCCGCTATGGGCCTGACTATGGATCTGCGCCCCTTCCTGAAGGCTCTGACGGATGGCCAGAACGGAGGTATGAGCGCCAGCGATACCGAGTTGTTGGATGCCCTTGCCGAGGAAGGTATCCATATGGAGCTCCGGGGCGATCTGGAGTCCGGACAGCTCTATATCAGCCTGGGCGGAGCATTTTTGGAGCAGGCCGCCGGCCTGCCCGCCGACACCTGGTACTCCATGGATATGAGTGCCATATATGAGGACATGGGGTTGGACTACGGTGCCCTCATGGAGATGATCACCGGCGACGTGGACTATACCGCCCTGCTGTCCCTGCTTCTCTCCACCGTGGAGCCCAATGACAAGGACACCGCCTATTCCGAGCTGACCCAGGACGTAGATTTGGCCGCCCAGCTCCTGCGGGACGACGCCTGGGCGGTCAGCGGGAACGACCGCATCCTTCACTACGCCCTGGAGCAGGACGGCGTGGCCGCCGACTTCACCTTCACCCTCACCATGCGGGGAGATGACGTATCCGCCTATGACCTGTCCGTAGAGCTCTCCGCCGATGTCGACGGTTCCGCTCCCATGTCCATCTCCCTCCAGGAGTCCATGGACGCCGACGGCAGGATGGAGGCCTCTATGCAGTGTGATGCCGCCGGTCTGATGGACTTGGAATTCTCCATGTCCGGCCGGTACACCGAGGGCAAGACCGCCCCTGAAACCGAGCCTCCCAAGGGGGCCGTGGTGGTGGATCTGACCGCCCCCGAGGCCCCCGCCGACCCGGTTCCCACCTCTGGGGATCCAGCCGAGGTGGTCATTGATAAGATTTACACCACCGGCGGCGGCTTTATCGGCGTCACAGAGGGCTGATTCCAGAGCAGGGGCTCTCCGGGTAAGCCGGAGTGCCCCTGCTCTCTCCCCGGCGGGGTGCTGATTTTACCTGATGTTCTGTGCATTTTTCACGAAAATCCTCTTGACTTTCCCCTCCCATACTCGCATGATATAGATGGATTTTACCCGTCCGGCCTCCCTGCACACCGGACGGGACCAAACAAAGGAGTGTGAGTATGATGCAAGAAACCATGCTGCAGGAAGTGATGATGGCCCCCAGGGAGATCCGGTTTGACAGGGTACCCGTTCCCACGGCCGGGCCCGGGCAGGTGCTGGTGAAAATCAAGCGCATCGGCATCTGCGGCTCCGACATCCACGTATACCACGGCAAGCACCCCTACACCAAGTACCCGGTCACCCAGGGCCACGAGGTCTCCGGCCAGGTCGCGGCGCTGGGGGAGGGAGTCACCCAATTCCAGGTGGGTCAGCGGGTGACCATTGAACCCCAGGTGTACTGCGGTGAATGCTACCCCTGCACCCACGGCAAGTATAACCTCTGCGAGAACCTGAAGGTTATGGGCTTTCAGACCACCGGAACTGCCAGTGAATACTTCGCGGTGGACGCCTCCAAGGTGACGGCGCTGCCTGCGGGAATGAGCTATGACGAGGGCGCCATGCTGGAGCCTCTGGCCGTCACGGTGCACGCCGCCAGGCGGGCGGGGGACGTAGCGGGCAAGAAGGTATGCGTGCTGGGCTGCGGCCCTATCGGCATTCTGCTGGTTCAATCCCTGAAGGCCTTTGGCGCGGCCGAGGTCATGGCCACCGATATCTCCGACTATCGGCTGGAGCTGGCCCGCACCTGCGGAGCGGATTACGCTGTCAACACCAAAACCCGCCCCTTTGGCGCGGCTCTGACGGAGTGCTTCGGCCCCGACAAGGCGGACATCATCTACGACTGCGCGGGCAATGACACCACCATGGATCAGGCCATCCAGAACGCCCGGAAGGGAAGCGTCATCATCTTGGTTGCGGTGTACGCTGGCCTGGCCCACTGTGATCTGGCCAAGCTCAACGACTCCGAACTGGATCTGAACACCACCATGATGTATCGCCACGAGGACTATGTGGATGCCATCCGCTTTGTACGCGAGGGCATGGTACAGCTCCAGCCCCTGATGAGCAGGCATTTTGCCTTTACCGACTATCTGGCCGCTTACGAGTACATCGATACGCACCAGGAAACCACCATGAAGGTCCTCATCGACGTGGACCCCAGCGACGACTGAGGAGGGGAGCTCCGTGAGCATTGCAGAGCATGTAACCGGCCTACAGCACCTGGGGCTTCCCACCGCCGCGCTGGACGAGACCGCCGCTTTTTATGAGTCCCTTGGCTTTGTCCGGGCCCACAGCACTGTCAATCCCGGCACGGGGGAGCGGGTGTGCTTTCTCACCTGCGGCGGCCTGTGCATCGAAACCTACGAGTGCGCCGCGCCCGCCCGCCGGCCCGGAGCCATCGACCACCTGGCCCTGGACGTGGACGACATTGAGTCCGCCTGGGAGGAAGTGCGGATGGCCGGCCTGGCCCCGTTGGAAGATGCCATTCAGTTCCTCCCCTTCTGGGAGAACGGCGTGCGCTTTTTCAACCTACTGGGCCCCAACGGAGAGACGGTGGAGTTCAGCCAGAGGCTGTAGGCCGCGCAGCGTCTGGCTGCGACTGGTCAGTTCGGCGATATCTGACTCATTTCTTTGTGCAAAATTAGAGAATTTGCCTGACCCCCTTGCCAAGGGGCCCCTTTATAGACTATAATGTATATATGTTACAACAATCCAATCTAGTTAAAGCAATGACTGTAAAAAGAGAGGAAGGGATCGTGCCATGCTGGAAGACAAGAGACTGGATAAGGATGTGCCTATTCCCCTGTATTTCCAGCTTGAAAAGCTGATCCTGGAGGAGATCGACAACGGAAATTACCCGGTGGGGAGCATGATTCCCACCGAAATGGAGCTCAGCCAGATGTTCGGCATCAGCCGTACCACCGTGCGCCAGGCCATCTCCGACCTGGTGCGGGAGGAGCACCTGTACCGCATCAAGAGCAAGGGCACCTTTGTGGCCCACCCCAAGCTGGTACAGGGCTTCATTCAGAGCATCCAGTCCTTTGACGACGACGTACGCAGCACCGGCCGTACCCCCAGCACCGAGGTACTGGATCTCAAGCTGGTGGAGCTGGAGCCCGAGGTGGCGCAGCTTATGGAGCTGCCCGCGGGCACCAAGGCCATCTATCTCTACCGCAAGCGGTTTGCCGACGACGAGCCCATCGTCCGGGTGGAGACCTACCTGCCCTATGAAGCGTGCAGCTTTATCCTGGGACACGACTTTAACCGGGAGTCCCTCTATCAGGTGCTGTCCAAGCGGGACGACACCCGGGTCACCCACGTCACCCGTATCTGCGAGGCCCGGGCCGCCGACCCGGAGGACGCCGCGGTTTTGGGCTTGAAGCGGGGCCGCCCGGTTCACTATTTCCAGACCATCGGCTATAACCAGAGCGGCAAGCTGATTGAGCTCTCCTTTGCCCACTACCGGGGCGACCAGAGCCGGTTCCGTGTCGAGCTGTTCCGCGAGTGAGTGCACGCGCGGAATTTGCTTCCCCTTTTATGTAGTAACATAGTTACAATCCTACGATACTTTATCAGGAGGTCAGGTCATGTTCCATGTGCAAACCGTCAGCGGCCCCATCGCACCGGACGCGCTGGGGCACAGCCAGATCCATGAACACATCTTTGTCCACCGGACGCCCATGGCGGAGAAAAACCCCGCCCTCCGGCTGGACGACCCGGCTCGTTCACTGAAGGAGCTGCGCGCCTATCGGGCGGCGGGGGGAGGCTTCCTGGCGGACGCCCAGCCCGTGGCCGCAGGACGGGATGCAGAGCGCCTCGGCGCGCTGTCGCGGGAGAGCAGCGTGGCGGTGGCGGCCTCCACCGGCTACCATCTGCTGGGCTTTTACCCGGCGGACTGCTGGGTCCACAGCCTGGATGAGGAGGGCCTGTACGACCTCTACTGCGGTGAGCTGCTGGAGGGCATGCTCCCCTGGCGGCCCGAGCCGGACCGCCGCCCGGCGCAGCCGACGGCCTTTCGGGCGGGCCTGGTAAAGGCCGCCATTCCGGCCGAAGGCGCCGAGGGCCGGTACGCCGTTTTGCTGCGGGCGGCCGCCCGGGCGGCGGTCCGCTGCGGGGTGCCGCTGATGCTCCACACGGAGCGGGGGGAGAATACCCTGCCCGCCCTGGAGCTCTGCTTTCGGGCGGGCCTGACGCCGGAACGGCTCATCGTCTGCCACGTGGACCGGCAGGCCGCCGACTTCGGCCCCCATGACGCCATCGCCGCCACCGGCGTGTACCTGGACTACGACACCATCGGCCGCTTCAAGTACCACTCCGACGAGGAGGAGGTGGCGCTGCTGCGGCACATGTGTGAGCGGGGGTACGCCCAGAGGCTGCTCCTGTCTCTGGACACCACCGCCCAGCGCATGGCCGCCTACGGCGGCGAGATCAGCCTGTGCTACCTGCTGGAGCGCTTTCTGCCCCGGCTGGAGGCGGCCGGCTTCCCCCCCGGAACCCTTGCGGATTTCACCGTGCTCAATTGCCGGCGGCTCTTCGCCGGCTGACCGGTATTTCAATACCAAATCAGTCAAGAAAGGATGCGCCTGACCATGATCAAACTCCCCGAACCCGCCAAACGACCCACCATGTACTTTGTGGGCGTCACCACCGGACAGTCCTCCATCATGAAAATGTTCCCCATCTGGGCCAAGGAGCTGGGGCTGGACGCGGAGATCAAGGGCATCGACCTGCCCATCCACGCCCCCGCCGAGGACTACCGGGCGGTGGTGCAGTTCTTCCGGGATGACCCCCTGTCCCTGGGCGCGCTGGTGACCACACACAAAATTGACATGTATAACGCCGCAAAGGATATGTTCGACTACCTGGACCCCTATGCCCAGCGCTTCGGGGAGCTGTCCTCCATCTCCAAGCTGGACGGCCAGCTCCGCGCCCACGCCAAGGATCCCATCTCCTCCGGCCTGGCCCTGGACGCCTTCGTGCCCGAGGGCCACTGGCTTAAGACCGGCGCGGAGGTGTGCATCATCGGCGCCGGCGGCTCCGCCCTGTCCATCTCCGCCTACCTGGGCAATGAGGAGCGGCACGGCAAGGATCTGCCCAGCCGCATCCACCTGAACAACCGCTCCGCCCCCCGCCTGGCCGAAGGCGTGCGCATCCTGGAGTACCTGAACGTCCCCATGAGCTACCATCTGTGCAAGACCCCCGAGCTCAACGACAGGATTGTAGAGGCCCTGCCCGCCGGCTCCCTGGTCATCAACGCCACCGGGCTGGGCAAGGACCGGCCCGGCTCCCCCCTCACCGACCACTGCAAATTCCCCGAGAACGGCCTGGTGTGGGAGCTCAACTACCGGGGCACCCTGGAGTTCATGCACCAGGCGGAGGCCCAGCGGGAGCGCCGGGGGCTTCTGATCGAGGACGGCTGGACATACTTTATCCATGGCTGGACCCAGGTGATCGCCGAGGTCTTCCACATCGACATCACCGGAGAGCGGCTGGCCGCCTGCGACCGGCTGGCCCGGGAAATGAGAAAGTGACGCCAAGGGGAGGGCTCTGTCATGAAGGTACTTACCACACCCCGTTCTTATGGGAAAACCGATCCCAAGGTCTTTGCCATGCTCCGGGCCGCCGGCCTGGAGGTGGTGCGCAATGAGACGGGCGGGATCCTGGACAGGGAGGGCATGAAAGCCCTGCTGGCCGACTGCGACGGCGTGATCGTGGGAGTGGATCCCATAGACGCCGAGGTGATCGCCGCCGCCCCTAAGCTCAAGGCCATCGCCAAATACGGCGTGGGGGTGGACAACATTGATCTGGACGCCGCCAAGGCCCGGGATATCAAGGTCTCCCGCACGGTGGGCGCCAACGCTGAGGCGGTGGCGGACTACGCCATGGCCCTGCTCCTGGCGGTGGCCCGCAAGACGGTGCTCATTGACCAGCACTGCCGCCAGGGCGACTGGAAGAAGATCACCACCCGGGACGTGACCGGCGGCACCATCGGCATCCTGGGCCTGGGGGCCATCGGCCGCAACGTGGCCCAGCGGGCCCAGGGCTTCGGCATGAAGGTGCTGGCCCACGACCCCTTCTGGGACGAGGCGTACGCCAAGGCCCACGGCATCACCCGCGCCGCCCCCGACGAGATTTTCGCCGAGTGCGACGTCATCTCCCTCCACCTGCCCCTGACGCCGGAGACGGAGAACTTCATCGGCGCGGCGGAGCTGGCCAAAATGAAGCCGGACGCCATCCTGATCAACACCGCCCGGGGCGGCCTCATTGATGAAAACGCCCTGCTGGACGCGCTGGAGGCGGGCCGCCTCTGCGGCGCGGGCATCGATGCCTTCTCCTCCGAGCCGCCCAAGGATCCCCGCTGGTTTACCCTGGACAACGTGGTGCTCGGCTCCCACTGCGCCGCCTCCACGGCGGGCGCGTCCCGCAACATGGGGCGCATGGCTACTGCCAACCTCATCCACGATCTGGGCCTGTAGGGCGGGAGGACAGCGATGAAATACATACTGGCCCACGATCTGGGCACCTCCGGCAACAAGGCAACCCTGTTCAGCGACGAGGGGAAAATGATCACCAGCGAGGTGTTCCGCTACGACTGCCACTACTTCAACACCAACTGGGCCGAGCAGGATCCCGAGGATTTCTGGAAGGCCATCTGCGTCACCAGCCGCAACCTGATTGACAAGGCCCGCATCGACCCCGGCGACATCGCCGCAGTCTCCTTCTCCGGCCAGATGATGGGGTGCCTGTGCGTGGATAAGCAGGGCAACCCCCTGCGGCCCTCCATCATCTGGGCCGACCAGCGGGCCCAGGCCCAGGCCGCCGCCCTGGGGGAGCAGATCTCCCTGCGGGACTTCTACCACATCGCCGGGCACCGCAACAGCGCCTCCTACGGCCTGCAAAAGCTCATGTGGGTGCGGGACAACGAGCCGGAGGTGTATGCCAAGACCTACAAGGTCCTCAACGCCAAGGACTTCATCGTCCTGCGCCTGACGGGGAAGTTTTATACCGAGCCCTCCGACGCCACCTCCAACGCCTGCATTGATCTGAACACCCTCCAGTGGTCGGACAAGATCGTCAACGCCTCGGGCATCGACGGCGACAAGCTGCCTGAGATCGTCCCCTCCACCACCGTGGCCGGGGAGGTCACCCCCTGGGCCGCCGGGCAGACCGGCCTGAAGGCGGGCACGCCGGTGGTCATGGGCGGCGGCGACGGCCTGTGCTCCAACGTGGGCGCCGGCTCCATCAGCCCGGGCCGCACCTTTAGCTGCATCGGCACCTCCGCCTGGGTGGCCACCACCAGCGAGAAGCCCCTCTTTGACGAGGAGATGCGCACCTTCACCTGGGCCCACATCGTCCCCGGGCTGTACTCGCCCACCGGCACCATGCAGGCCGGCGGCAGTTCCTACAACTGGCTCAAGGGCCAGGTGGCCAAATATGAGACCGCCGTGGCCAAAGTGCAGGGCATCAGCCCCTACGATCTCATCAACGCGGAGGCGGCAAAGAGCCCCGCTGGCGCCAACGGCGTCCTCTTCCTGCCCTATCTGCTGGGGGAGCGGGCCCCCCGCTGGAACCCGGACGCCACCGCCGCCTGGCTGGGGCTGAAAATGGAGAACCAGCGCTGCGACCTCTTCCGGGCCGTACTGGAGGGGGTCACCCTCAACCTGAACATTATTCTGGAGTCCTTCCGTAAGAGCATCCCCATCGACGAGCTGCTGGTGGTGGGCGGCGGCGCAAAGGGCGCCCTCTGGTGCCAGATGATGGCCGACGTCTACAACGCCCGCATCAAGGTGCCCGTCCTGCTGGAGGAGGCCACCTCCATGGGCGCCGCGGTCACCGGCGGCGTGGGCGTGGGGGTGTTCAAGGGCTTTGAGGTCATCGACCAGATGCTCGAGCTCAACCGCACGGTGGAGCCCGACCCCGAGGCCGTGGCCGCCTACGGCCCGGTGAAGGAGGCCTTTGAGGTGTGCTACAAGGCCATGCTGCCCGTCTACGAGTACATGGCGTCCCACAAGAATGCGTAAGGAGGTTTTTCCCATGAAAAAGGAACAGGTACTTGCCAGGCTTCGCTCCTGCGGCCTGGTGGCCGTGGTCCGCGCCAAGGACGCCGGCGACGCCATGCGCATCGCCGAGGCCTGCATCGAGGGCGGCTGCGCCGGCATTGAGCTGACCTACACCACCCCCGGCGTCAACGCCATCATTGAGAAGATGGCCAGAGAGTATGACGGCACCGACTTTGTCATCGGCGCGGGCACTGTCATGGACCCCGAGACCGCCCGCATGGCCATCCTCTCCGGCGCCCAGTATGTGGTCAGCCCCTACTTCAACGGCGACACCGTCCGCCTGTGCAACCGCTACCGCGTGGCCTGCATGCCCGGCGCCATGAGCATCGCCGAGGTGGTGGCCGGCATGGAGGCGGGTGCGGACATCATCAAGGTGTTCCCCGGCGAGCTGTTCGGGCCGAAGATTCTCAAGTCCATCCACGGCCCCATCCCCCAGGCCGAGCTGATGCCCACCGGCGGCGTGTCTCTGGACAACGTGGCCGAGTGGATTGCGGCCGGCGCGGTGGCCGTGGGCGCGGGCGGCAGCCTGACCGCCGGGGCCAAGACCGGCGACTACGGCAAGATTACCGGGACCGCCCGCCAGTTTGTGGAGAAGATTCGCGCTGCCCGGGGCCAGTGAGGCGCGCCATGAACCCGATTGGAATGCACTACGGCTTCTGGAGCCACAACTGGGACGAGATTGCATACATACCCCTGATGGAGAAGCTGGCCTGGCTGGGCTTTGACATCTGCGAGGTGGCCTCCGCCGAGTGGGGCTATTACGACGACGCCAGGCTGCGGGAGCTGAAGGCCTGCGCCGATCACAACGGCCTGGGCATCACCTATTCCATCGGCCTGGAGGCCAAATACGACCTGGCCAGCGACGATCCGGCGGTGCGGGAGAACGGCATCCGCCATGTCACCCGCATCCTGGAGAGCATGCCCAAGGTGGGGGCGACCATCCTCAACGGCGTGTCCTACGCCGGGTGGCAGGCCCTGCCCGACCACGGAATCACCCTGGACGAGAAGCGCCGCAAGGAGGAGCTTGCCCTGGAGTCCATGTCCCGGCTCATGAAGGTGGCGGAGGACTGCGGCGTGCTCTACTGCTGCGAGGTGGTCAACCGCTTCGAGCAGTACCTGCTCAACACCGCCAAAGAGGGCGTGGAGTTTGTCAAGCGCCTGGGCAGTCCCAACGCACGGGTGCTGCTGGACACCTTCCACATGAACATCGAGGAGGACAGCATGGTGGACGCCATTCTGGAGGCGGGCCCCTGGCTGGGGCATTTCCACGTGGGGGAGAACAACCGCCGCCCCGCCGGCTCCACCAACCGCCTGCCCTGGAAGGACATGGCCGCCGCCCTCAAGCAGGTGAACTACCAGGGGGCCATTGTGATGGAGCCCTTCGTGCTCATGGGGGGTACCATTCCCTATGATATCAAGGTCTGGCGGGATCTCAGCGGCGGGGCCGGGGAGGCCGGGCTGGACGAGATGGCGGGCCGGGCCTGCCGGTTCCTCAAGGAGCTGACCGCGTAAAAGGAGGCAATGCGCTTTATGCAAACATCCAAGCTGTTCACCCTGCTGCCGGAGGAGCTGGTGTGCACCCCCGACGGCATGGCCATCGACAGGGACGGCAACCTGATTCTGTCCTGTCCCAACTTTGCGGATCTGTCCATGCCCAGCTGCGTGCTGAAAATCGACAAGGACCGCAACATCAAGAAGTGGTTTGACGTGCCGCGCAACGAGTACACCGGTGAGGCCCGGGCCATGGGCATCGAGTTCGGCCCCGACGGCGACCTCTATCTGGTGGACAACGCGGGCTGGACCGGAGAGCCCCACATGGTGTTCACCGGGCGCATCCTCCGCCTGCGGCTCAACGACGCGGGGGTGGTGAAGTGCACCGTGGTGGCTGACAACATGGAGCACCCCAACGGCATCCGCATCTGGGGGGACTACATGTACGTCACCCAGAGCTGCATGACCCGCCAGAAGACGGACAGCGGCAAGCTCATGAGCTGTGTCTACCGCTTCCCCCTGGACGCCGAGGGCATCCACTGCACCAACACCCTGGCCGATCCCCACATCTTCCTCACCTTTATCACCGAGAACCCCAAGTGCCAGTACGGCGTGGACGGCATCGTGTTCGACCACGACGGCAACCTCTACGTCGGCAACTTCGGCGACGGGGTGGTGCACAAAATCACCTTCAACCCCGACGGCTCGGTGAAGGAGAACCGCAAGTGGGCCTGTGATCCGGCCAACCTGAAGTCCACCGACGGCATGACCATCGATCCCTACGGCAACATCTACGTGGCCGACTTCTCGGCCAACGCCATCGCCCGCATCACCCCCGACGGCCGGGTGACGCGGATGGCCTGCTCCCCCGACACCGACGGCTTCCACGGCGAGCTGGACGAGCCGGGCGAGCCGTGCGTCTGGGGGGACAAGATCATCGTCTCCTGCTTCGATCTGGTCACCGACGAGGAGAAGGTCAATACCGCCCACGAAATGCCCGCCACCATGGCGATGCTGGACGTGGAGCCCTAGCGAGAAACATAAAAGCCCGCCCACCCCAAGCCGGGGCGGGCGGGCTTTTTTCGGCACACGGAGAGGAGGCGCTCTCAGGGGTGAATGATAACCTTGCGGGCCTGCTTCTGGACGATGTAGTCCAGGCCCTTGCCGTAGTCCTCCAGCGGCAGCTCGTGGGAGATCAACTCCTTGACCTGCACCGCGCCGCTCTCCAGATACTCCAGCGCCCGGCCAAAGCAGTGGGTCTGGGCGAAGGAGCCGAGGATGGTGTACTCCTGGCTGAAAATGTCGTAGGGGCTGACGGGTACCTTGGCGTCGGCGGCGCAGACGCCGTAGGCCACAATCTTGCTGCCCATGTGGACAAAGTGGAAGCAGGACTCGAACACCGAGGCGGCCCCGGTGGCGTCGATGACAATGTCGAAGCCCTTGGGCATGATGGCCTTGATCTCGGCGGTGTGCTTGGACGGGTCGGCCTTGTCCATGACCACCAGGTCGGTAAAGCCATACTTGCGCAGAATGTCCAGCTTGTCGGCGTGGGGATCGGCGATGACCATGCGGCCCGCCCCCGCCCGGCGGAGCAGCTGGGCCAGGATGATGCCGGTGGGGCCTGCGCCGAACATGAGGATGGAGTCGCCGAAGCGGGGGGCGATGCGGTCCACGCCGTGGACCGCGCAGGCGGTGGGCTCGGTAAAGGTGGCCTCCTCAAAGGACAGCTTGTCGCTGAGGGCGAACACCTTGTCGTGGTTGATGAGCACATACTCGGCAAAGCCGCCGGGCATGTTGCAGCCGTGGGAGTTGAAGTTCTCGCAGTACAGGGGCTTGTCGCTGCGGCACGGCTCGCAGTAGCCGCACAGCTCAGTGTTGTCGGCGGTGACCCGGTCGCCCACCTTCCACTCGGTGACGGCGCTGCCCACCGAGTCGATCACGCCGGCGAACTCGTGGCCGTTCACCAGGGGGAACTTGGCCAGAAAGCTTCCGTCGTGGATGGTCAGGTCGGTCTTGCAGATGCCGCAGGCCTTGACCCGGATGACCACCTGGTGGGGGCCGGGCTCCGGCTTGGGCAGATCTACCACGGCAAACTGCCGGGGGGCGGTGTATTGAATGGCTTTCATGCGTGCGCTTCCTTTCCGTCCGGCCGCGGCCCGCTTACAGGCCCTTGCGGCGCTTGCCCAGGGTGTTGGCCATCATGATGCCGTCAAAGACCATCTGCGGGTTGACGGCGAAGGGCTCCACGTCCCAGTAGGAGTGCATGGAGGTCTCGGCCACCTTCCTGATGTCGGCCTCGGTGGCGTCGGGAATGCCCAGATCGTCAAAGGTGGTGGGCAGGCCCACTTCCTCGAAGAAGGTGTACAGCTCGTCAAGCTCCTCGGCGGGGGCGCCCTCCACGATGAGCTGCACCAGGATGCCGAAGGCCACTACCTCGCCGTGCAGCAGCTTGGCGCAGGGCTCCAGGACGGTGATGCCCTCGGCGATGGAGTGAGCGCCGGCGCAGGAGCCGTTCTGCACGCCCAGGCCGGACAGCAGGGTGTTGGCCTCGATGACATCCTCCACGTCCTTGGTGCACAGGCCCTGCTCGGCGGCCAGCTTGGCGCTGACGCCCTTGGTCAGGATGGTCTCGTGGCACGCCTTGGACACGGCAATGCAGGCGATGGTCTGATGATAGCCGCTGTTGACGTAGTTGGGGGAGGCGGACTGCACGTTGGCCCGGCACTCCGGGTAGGTGGACAGGGCGTCGCCCATGCCGGCCACCAGGAAGCGGATGGGCGCCTTGGCCAGAATGTCGGTGTCCAGCAGCACCAAGTCGGGGTTTTTCTTGTAGTGGCGGGCACCCACGTGCTCGCCCGCGGCGGTGTAGATGACGGACAGGCCCATGGCGGGAGCGTCGGTGGAGGCGGTGGTGGGGACGATGATTACCGCCGCGTTGTAGTTGTCGGCCACAGCCTTGGCGGTGTCCATGGTCTTGCCGCCGCCGATGCCCACCACCACGTCGGGGTTCAGGGCCTTGGCCAGGCCGGTGCAGCGGAGGATCTCCTCCTCGGTGCACTGGCCGCCGAACTGCTCGCACTGGATCTGGCTGTCGCTGCCGGCGTACAGGGCCTCGAAGCGCTTCTTGTAGTCGGCGAAGAAGAACACGTCAATGAGGAAGAACGCCCTGCGGCCGTAGACCTCGGTGTGGGTTTTCATGTTCTCCAGCTCATAGCGGCCCTGGATGTAGCGGCTGGGGGAGCCCCAGGCGCGGGTGGAATGCTGTAGCATGGACATGGAAATGACCTCCTTATTATGTAAACAAAAATCGGATTGGTTTAGTTGCCGTCCAGCAGGGCGGGCAGCTCGTACAGGCTGTTCAGCTGCCACCGGGCCGGGGACAGATCCTGCGCCCCCGAGTCGGGGTTGTATACCGCCGCGCAGGCCAGACCCGCCGCCACGGCGGAGCGGACGCCGCTGCCGCTGTCCTCCACGGCCAACACCGCGCCGGGCGGGACAGGACGAAAGACCCGGGCCGCCGCCTGATAAGGGGCGGGGGCTGGCTTGAGGGGCAGGCCGTCGCTGCCGGTGACGATCACCGCGGCGTCCTCGTACATCCCCAGCTCCCGCAGGCAATGCTCCACGTACCAGCGCCAGGAGGAGGACACCACCCCAAAGGGGATACCCCGGCGGCGCAGGGCGTCCAGGGCCTCCTCCAGGCCTGGCATCGGCCCCACCCGGTACTCCTCCAGCAGCTGGCAGACCAGCCGGAAGTGCCGCTGGGACAGCTCCTCCGCCGTGGCCGGCCCCCCGAAGCGGGCCACCAGAGCCTCATAGAGCTGAAGGTTGGACTTACCCGCGATCTCTCCGGCGTCCGGGGGCGCGCCCCCGGACAGGCTGCGGGCCAGCTGTGCATAGGCCATGCGGTGGTATGGCTCGGTGTTGCGCAGGACGCCGTCCAGATCAAACAGGACGGCCGCAAAGGGCGGGGCTACACCTTCCATTTGGGGTTGTCGATGACGGCGGGCCTTCCGTCCCGCTCCACCACCAGCTTCCGGTAGCCCTTCTCCTCGATGGTGCCGTAGTCGTGGCCGGCGTCCCCCCGGTAGACGAAGAACATCACCAGAGGCTCGGTGCCGGTGTTGATGCTGCGGTGGGCCCAGCGTCCGGGGACGTAGAGGGCCTCGCCGGGGCCGATCTCCTTCCAGTCCACCTGGCCCTCGGGGGTCTCCATCAGCATCATGCCGTGGCCGCTGAGGCCGTAGTAGATCTCGGAGGTGTCCAGGATGGTGTGAAAGTGGCCCTTGGTCATGAAATACTCCTCCCCCACCTTTCCGGGGTAGAGGATGGTGGTGCCGAACTGGAGCACGCCGGAGTCGTCTTCGGGCAGATCCAGGCCGTAGAACTCATACAGCAGGGGGTCGCCCCCCTCCACCATGGCCCGGGCCGCCGCCTCATTGGCAAACTGGGCGGCCATGTCGGACACTCTGCGCTGGGTGGGCTTGACCTTGCCGCTCGTGCAGAAGCCGCTTACAAGGTCAAAGTCCAGCACAAACGGTTTTACATCGGACATAAGAGGCACTCCTTCTTTCTTACTTGACGATCTGGCCGCGGATGCTGCGGTCCACCGTAAGGGCGATGGCCGCCAACACAAAGATACCAAAGACAATGTTCTGATAGTAGGCGTTGACACCGATAAAGTTCATGCCGTTTTCAATGATGGCCACGGTAAACACGCCCAGGATGGTGCCCAGCTCGCTGCCCTTGCCGCCGGCCAGCGAGGTGCCGCCCAGGGCGCAGGCCGCCACAATCTTTAGGGTAAAGGGGTCGCCGATGGTGGGGGCGCTGGAGCGGAGGTTGGCCGCCAGGAAGATACCGGCCAGAGCGGCCAGCACGCCGTTGATGGCAAATACCAGAATCTTTGTCCTATCCACGCCCATACCGGCCACCCGGGCAGTGCGCTCGTTGCCGCCGATGGCAAAAATGGTCCGTCCGCTGGGGGTGTAACGGGTAACACAGTGGATGAACAGGATAATGGCGATTGCCACAATCAGGGGCAGGCCCACCACACCGAAGGCGATCTTGTACCACTCCACGGTGCCCCACAGGGCTTTGGGCACCGACTCGGGGTTCTGCGTGATGAGGAGGGCCACCGACTGCCATAGGGACATAAAGCCCAGGGAGGCGATGAAGGAGGGTACCTTCAGCTTGACGTGAATGATGCCCAGCGCCAGACCGGAGGCCAGGCCAAACGCCAGAGAGACCGCCATGGCCGCCAGGCTGGTGAGGAAAGGATTGCTGAAGCTGTCCTGGAAAGCCAGCATCAGGTGGATGTAGGTCACGTTGGATACGGAGCACACCGCGCCCATGGACAGGTCAATGGAGCCGAACAGAAGCACCATTGTCATGCCTGCGGACATAATCATCAGAGGCGCCGTGTCGCGCAGCAGGTTTTTGAGGTTGCTGGTGCCCAGGAAGTTGTCCTGGGTCAGGGAGAGGGCTACCAGCAGAATAATGATGGCCGAAAAGCTAAAGTATTTTGTGATGTTGTCCCGCAGCCATGCACTCCTGCCGGACACATTGGGAGTTTTTGTCTTCATAGCTCGATTCCTCCTTACATCATCAGGCTGACCACGTCAACCTGGGAGGGCTTGTGGTCGGCGGGGGCGTCAAATTCGCCGGTGACCAGGCCGTCCTTCATGACGAGCAGGCGGGAACACAAGCCGATACATTCGTCTGTTGTATCGCCCAGTACGATTACAGCCTTGCCCTCATCCGTCATGTCGCGGATCAGGGCGTAGATCTCCTCCTTGGCGCCCACATCGACGCCGCGGGTGGGGTGGTTGAGCAGCAGGATGTCCGCACCGCTGGCCAGGGCCCGGGAGAATACCACCTTCTGCTGGTTGCCGCCGGAGAGCTGGCGCAGCAGCGCCTGGGGCCCGGGGGTCTTGATCCGCAGCTCGCCAATCCAGTGCTTGGCCTGCCTGCGCACCGCCGCGCCCGAAACAAAGGGGCCCTTGGCCATCTGCTTGGCGTTGGACAGGGCAATGTTATCCTCCACCGACAGGGTAGAGACGATGCCCTCAAACAGGCGCTCCTTTGGGATCATAAGGATGCCCTCCCTCAGCGCCTGCTTGGGCGAGCGGAAGCGGACGGCCCTGCCGCGGACCGAGATTTCCCCGAAGGAGGGCTTCTCGTCGCCGCAGAGCACCTCGCACACCTCTTCCGCGCCGGAGCCCACCACGCCGCACAGGCCCAGCACCTCTCCCCGGTGAAGCTGGAAGTTGACATGCTTGAAGATTCCGTGCAGGCCCAGGTCTTTGGCCTCCAGAAGTACATCATCCTGGGGTGCGGTCTGGCGGTCCAGATGGTAGTACTCCGTGGTGGTGGACTGGCCCACCATCATTTCGTACAGCTTGGCCTCGTCGGCGTCCCTGGTGTCCAGGCTGCCCACGCTGGTGCCGTCCTTATAGACATAGATGCGGTCGGTGACCTCCAGAATCTCGTTGAGGTGGTGGGAGACAAAGATGACCGCATGGCCCTGGGCCGCGATCTTGCGCATCTGCTTGTAGAGGTTTTCCACCTCAGCCTCGTTGAGCACGGAAGTGGGCTCGTCCAGCAGGATCAGACAGTGTTCGCTGCCGGACTGCTTGGTGACGTTCATAACCTTGGCGATCTCCACCATCTGGCGGGTGGCAAAGTTCAGATCGCTGACCTTTTTGGTGGGGCTGATGTTGGTGATGTCCACCGCGGCCAGCACCTCGGCGGCCGCCCGGTTCATCTTGGCCCAGTTGATGACACCGGCCCTCTTGAAGTCCTTTTCATGGCCAAAGAAGATGTTCTGGGCCACGTTCAGGGTAACAATCAGGGACTGCTCCTGAAAGACCATGCCCACGCCCGCCTTGTTGGCGTCCATGGGGGTCTTGGGTTCATAGGGGGCGCCGTGGAAGCTCATGGTACCAGAGGTCTGGGGCTGGGCGCCGATAATGATCTTCAGCAGGGTGGACTTGCCCGCGCCGTTCTCGCCCACCAGGCCCACGATCTCGCCGGGGTGGATCTCAAGCTCCACTCCCTTCAGGGCCTGGGTGCCGCCAAAGGTCTTGGTGATGTCCTTGGCGCTGAAGAGGACCTCCGTTCCAATCCGGCGGCCGTCCTTGGTCACGGTCTCCGCCACTGCGGAGGGGCCGTTCTTGCGTTCCAGTTCACTCATTCTGCCCGCCCCCTTATTTGCTGATGACCTTGGCGCCGCGGGCCGCAGTCAGAATGACGGCCACCAGGATGATGACACCCTGGACGCCGGTGCGGATGTTTGGGTTGACGTTCAGCATGACCAAGCCGTTATCCAGCACCGTCATAATCAGCACGCCAACAATGGTGTTGACCACGCCGCCCTTGCCGCCGGCCAGCGAAGTGCCGCCGACCACCACGGCCGCCTGGGCGGGAAACATCTTGTCGTCGCCGATGGCGATCTGGCCCTGGCCCAGGCGGATAGCGCCGATGACGCCCGCCACGCCGAACAGGAAACCGGCCAGGGTAAACACGCCGATTTTGACTTTTTCCACGCTGACGCCCACGGAGCGCGGAATGTTCTCATTGGTGCCCACGGCGTAAATATGCCGGCCGAAGGCGGTATACTCCTGAATGAAAAAGCACAGCAGGAACATCACAATGGCAACCCAGGTGATAAAGGGGATGCCCAGGAAGGTGGTGGTGGGCAGAGCCGTAATAACGGGGTCCTTGATCGTGGGAGGATGCCCCTGGTAAGAGACCATACCGATGCCCTTGCAGATGTACATAAAGGCAAAGGAGGCCATGAAGGAGGGGATTTTGAGGTAGACGTGGCACAGGCCGATGAGCAGACCGCAGAGCATGCTCACACCTACCGCAATAACCACACTGAGGAAACCCAGATCGTACGCAAATTCACTGTTGAGAACAAAGCAGGCAAACAGGGAGCCAGCCATGCCCACGCTTCCGTCAATGGACAGATCAATGCTGCCCAGCATAATGACAAAGGTCAGTCCCAGGGCCACTACCAGGGGCAGGGCCATCTGGTTGAGAATATTCATAATATTCTTGGGGGAGAGGAAGCTGGCCCCACAGACAATGAGAAAGACAACCACAAGACAGGCCAGCACGATCAACGGTGCCAGCTTCATCATTTTTGCGCTGCGGTTTTCACTCTTGATGCGTTCGGCGAACTCTTCCATGATGGTCGCCGCAGGATTTAATTTCATCATAATCGTCGCTCCAATTTCGCTCTAGGACGGACCACTCCCTCACACCACGGCAGCGATCTCTGACGGCGAGACTTAATATGAAGCCGGGGCTGGGACCACGATCCCAGCCCCGGCCGTTCTGACTATCCGTTATTCAGGATTGGTGCTCCGGCCGGTCACCCGGCCACGCGGCAGTCAAAGGGACGGCTGAAGTCAAACTCCGGCTTGTAGTTCTGCCAATCCTTTGCGGCCTCGGGGCTGTCAATCAGCACAGTGGGGGTGGCAAACTCGCGGAAGTCGGCGGGCAGCGCGGCGGGGTCCAGCAGGCCGGCCCAGGCCGCGTAGCAGATGGCCAGGGTATAGCCGCCCTGGAGGTATCCATTGGAGGAGACGGTAGCGGTGGCCTCGCCGTTGGCAATGGCCTCCACAATATCGGTGTTGGCGTCAATGCCGCACACGCCAACCTTACCCTTCAGGCCCGCCGCGTCCAGCGCCTGCAGGGCTCCAGTGGCCATATTGTCGTTGGCGCACCAGATGCCGCCCACGTCGGGGTACTGGGTCAGCCAGGTTTCGACCAGAGCCAGAGCCTCGTCGGTGTTCCAGTTGGCCGTGTCGTCCGCCACGACCTCAATGTTGGGATACTCCTCCAGAGCCTTCTGAAGGCCCTCATAACGGGCGTTGGACGCGGTGTTGCCCAGCAGGCCCTGCACCACGAAGATCTGGCCCTCGCCGCCCATGGAGTCGAACAGGGCCTTGGCGATATTGTAGCCGTTCACCACGTTGTCGGGGGAGGTGTGGATCACCCAGTTGGGGTCCAGATCGGAGGGGCCCACATCGGCGGGCTTGTTCCAGGCCGTGCCCAGATAGCCGCCGGACTCCGCCATGGCTTCAGCCAGGGAGTAGGCAATGGTGTCCTCGTTGGGATCGGCGTAGGCAATGGCGTTGCCGTTGGCCTTGGCCGCAAACTGGCGCATGTTGTCGACTTCCTTGGCGCTGTCGCCCTGGGAATCCAGCACCTGCATCTCATACTTCTGACCGATGGAATCCAGATATTCGGCAAAGAGCTTCATGCCCTCGTTGATCGTGGCGATGTACGGGTTCTCCAGACCGCGGACAGAGACGGCCAGGTACAGGGTGGTGTCCAGCTTTTCCTGTGGGATCTGGGCGGGATCGATCACAAAATTGGCATAGTCTACGTCGTTCTGGGCGGGAGTGGTCTCGCCCTGAGCCGGGGTGGTTTCACCGCCGCCAGTGGGGCTTTCAGCCGGATCTGTGCTGCTGCCGCAGCCGGCCAGCAGTCCGACCAGCATGGATGCGGAGAGGACCGTTGCAATGAGTTTCTTCTTCTTCATTCGGGTGTTCCTCCTTCTTGTATTGGGTTGCCTTGCTTACAAAACGGCCGTTGTCCGCGGCCGACTTTGTGTTTATGGTATCCGGTTTGCGCCGGACTGCGTTGCATTGATACTATGTAGTAACATATCGTTGCCCTTAGTATAGCTCAAATTTTAAACTTGTCAATATAGCTTTTATAAATTGGTGCATAATTTACGTTTTTTCACTGTCCAAATTATTGATTCTGCACACAAGCGTAATAGGAACCGTTTTTGTATCATAATATATGCAGTATCATACCGCTTATTTCCTTCCTTTTCCATGGAAATATGTATAAAATTCATTTTATTTTTGCATCCAATTTAGTTGCATTTTTAAATGCTTTGTGTTATGATCTCTCTTGTAAATACATGCTACTTTGTTTTTTATCTTGTTATGTAGTGACATTCCAATATTACGATATTCATTAAAGGAGGGCCTTTTTTATGAAAACGCTGGTCGTCGAGAGAGATGGCAGGATTACCGTTCACGAGGTCAACAAGCCCCGGTACAACGAGTATCAGGCGCTGGTTAAGACCATTGCCTGCGGCATGTGCGGTACCGACATCAAGCTCATCCACCGCACCTTTAAGGGCTTCCCCGAATCGGTCTACCCCATTATGCTGGGCCATGAGGGCGTGGGCGAAGTCGTGGAGGTGGGCTCCAAGGTCAAAGGCCTTAAAGTGGGCGACAAGGTGCTGCTGCCCTTTGTGGATCCTGACCCGGAAAACCTGCCTGGGCTGGGCTCCGGCTGGGGCGCGTTGAGTGAGTACGCTGTGGTGTGCGATCCCAAAGCCCCCTGGCCCGGCGGCGCTCCCGACTGCGCCTTTGCTCAGACGGTGCTGGACGACGATCTGGACCCCGTGGACGCCACTATGATCGTCACCTTCCGTGAGGTGCTCTCCAACATCCGCTATTTCGGTATCCAGCCCCAGGACTCCGTGGTAGTGTTTGGCTGCGGCCCTGTGGGTCTTACATACCTGAAGTTTATGAGCCTGCTGGGTGTAAAGGATCTGGTGGCCTGCGACATCCTGCCCGAAAAACTGGAGCAGGCCAGGAATTACGGTGCTACTCACCTCATTAACAGCAAGGAGTGCGATGTGCGCGCCGAGGTGCGCAAGCTCTTCCCCGGCGGTGTGGACTACGTGCTGGACGCGGCCGGTTCCCCCGCCATTGTAAACCAGGGCATGGGGCTTATCAAGGACCGAGGCTCAGTGCTGTGCTACGGCGTGCCCGAGAAGGAGGAGGTCACCATCGACTTCAGCCCTGCCGACTACAACTGGCGCGTCATTTACCAGCAGATGCCCCGCAAGCGCGAGGAAGGCGAGGCCCACGCCCAGGTGGTAGAGTGGATGCGCTCCGGTGAGCTGAACATTAAGGACTTTATTTCCGACTACTTCACCTTTGACCAGGCCGTGGAGGCCTACCAGAAGCTGCTGGACCGCAAGATTCTGAAAAAGGGCATTATTACCTTCTAAAAAGTACAATGAGAGGCCCCCGGCGCGTTGCGCCGGGGGCTTTTATAATGGCTTCGCTTCCGTCAGGTCCGTCCGCCGCCGCGTCCACCGTGTCGGGGGAGATCCCCACCGCCGAAGCCGAAGTCGGCCCGCTTGCGGCGGAGGAACCAGACCGACAGCAGGCAGGAGAGCAGCTCCGCCAGCGGCACGGCCAGCCACACGCCGTCCACCTCCAGCAGCCGGGGCAGCAGAAGCAGCCCCAGCAGCAGGAAGCCGAAGGTGCGGGCAAACGAGATAATGGCGGAGGTGCGCCCATCGGACAGGGCGGTAAAGAGGGCGGAGGAGAAGATATTTACCCCGGCGAAGAGGAAAGCGGGGGCGAACCGGCGGAAGCCGTCCAGGGCGATGGCGTACACCTGGGAGCCGGGCGTGGAGAAGATCCCCACCACCACCCCGGACAGGGCCAGGGCCACCACCAGAATAGCCACAGACGAAACCAGGATAAACCGCAGGCAGTAGCCGAAAATACGCCGCATCCGGTCATACCGCCCCGCCCCCCGGTTGAAGCTGAACACCGGGGCCACCCCCATGGAGAAGCCCATATACAGGGCCACCAGAAGGAACTGGGCATAGAGCACGATGGTGATGGCGGACACGCCCGCCTCCCCCAGGTAGGCCATCATAATAGCGTTAAAGAGAAAGGTAGTCACCGCCATGGACAGGTTCGTCACCATCTCGGACGCGCCGTTGAAGCAGGCCCGGCCCAGCATGCGCAGATCCCCGTGGGGGCGGCCAAAGCGGAGCCCCTGCCGGCGGAGCAGGAAAAAGAGCACCCCCGCCACGGCGGGAATCGAGTAGCCCGTAACAGTGCCCAGGGCAGCGCCCAGTATGCCCATCTGCATAGGCCCCATATAGAGATAGTCCAGCACGGCGTTGGTGACGCCCGCCGCAGTCGCCAGCCCCAGGCCCAGGCCGGGCCGCCCGGCAGTGACAAAGAAGCTCTCAAAGAGGAGCTGGAGCATGGCCATGGGTGCAAAGCAGAGCTGCACCCGCAGATAGGTGACCGTATGGTCCAGCAGCAGATCGCTGGCCCCCAGCAGCCGGGCCAGCGGCCCGGCGAACAGGGCCCCCGCCAGGCAGACCGCCAGGCCGATGCACACCGCCACCAGGGCCAGAAAGCCGAAGTCCCTCCGGGCCTCCTCCAGATATCCAGCCCCCATCTTGTGGGCCACCACGGCGGAGCCGCCGGTGCCCAGCATGATCCCCATGGCCAGGGTGACGCTGATGGCGGGATAGGCCACATTTGCGGCGGCTAGGGCATTTTCCCCCACCAGGCGGGCGATCAGCACCCCGTCCACGATGGTATAGAGGCTGACCACCAGCATCATTATAATGGTGGGCAGGGCAAAGCGCAGCAGCCCCGGCAGGTGGAAGTCGCGGTCCAAGCGGTTGGTCATGGATAAATGTCCTCTCTTTCTCATGGCTGTTTCTCCGGCCTGCGACCGGTACAGATGGTGCAAAGTCTGGCTCCATTATACCATTCCGTACCGCTTTATGGTATAAGAAACCACTGTCGGCCGTCAAGTGCGGTATGAAGCCTTGGTCATGGCCGGAGGACGGTTGCCGCCGGGCCTGCTTTCTGTTATAATGGAATTAACTCTGAGGAAAATCCGAGAAGGGGGCATTTTCATGCGGAAGGTGACCTGTGCGAGTTGCGGCCGGCCCTACGACTACGACAGCGACGACTTCTGTCCCAAGTGCGGCAGCTACAATCCCCCGCCGGACCGCGCAGGGGCCCGCCCGGCGCAGGCTCCGCCCGCCCGCGTTTCGGCCGCTTCCAAGGACCGGCCGCGCCCGGCGGCCCAGCCCAAGACCCCACCGGTGGGCCCCCGGACGGTGTCCTACGGCGGCCCCCAGGGAGGGACGCCCTGGGAGGAGCCCCCCGCACGGAGGCAGCGCTCCCCGCTCAAGCTTCTGGTGCTCGTGCTCGTGTCGCTGTTCCTCCTCTGCATTGTCCTGCCCTTCGTGTTGGGTCTTATGCTTAACCTGTCCGAAGCCTTTGCGGGCCGCCGCCCAGAGCCGGGGGCGGTTGCCCAGGCGGAGCCCGCCGGCGGGACTCACGCCCTTTGGGAGCCCTTTTCCATTCACGGTACCCAGCAGGTGACCGTGGAGGACCCCTGGGAGGTGGATCTGACCTACGTACCCCTGGCCCGGCGGGAGGGCTTCCGCTGCCTGGCCGTGGATCTCTGGGTGGAGGGGGGCGAGCGCCGGGACGACCTGACCTTTTTTCCCGCCGAGCTGCGGCTGGAGGACGGCACCGCCTTTCTGGCGGAGGACGACGCCTCCCTGGCCCGGCAGCTCAAGGACGCGGGGGTATATCTGGTCACCCTCTCCGACGCCCAGTGGGAGGACCCCCTGTACGGCCAGATGATCTTCTTTGTACCCGAGGATGCCTCCGGCGGGGCCGTGCTGGCTTTATACGAGGGGGAGCCGGACAGCAGCACCCCCTCTGCCGTCCATCAGATTCCCCTGGAGCTGCCCTGGGGCGCGGTCGGAACCATGTAAAAAGGAGCAAATCAGATTGAATAACATCACTCTCATCGGCATGCCCGGCTCGGGCAAGAGCACCGTGGGCGTCCTGCTGGCCAAGGCCCTGGGCTTTCAGTTTGTGGACGTGGACCTCCTCATTCAGCAGCGGGAGGGGGCCCTCCTACAGGAGCTGCTGGACAACCGGGGCGTGGAGCCCTTTCTGGACGCGGAGGAGGCGGCCATCTGCTCCCTGGCCTGCACGGGCGCCGTCATCGCCCCCGGAGGCAGCGCCGTCTGCCGGGCGGGGGCCATCGGCCACCTGAGGGCCCTGGGCCGGGTGGTCTACCTCCACGTCCCTCTGCCGGAGCTGGAGCGGCGGATACACAACATCACCACCCGGGGCATCGCCATGGCCCCGGGCCAGACCCTGGCCGACGTGTACGCCGCCCGGGAACCCCTCTACCGGCGGTACGCCGACCTCACCGTGGACGTGGGGGAGGGGAGAGGGCTGGAGGAGACGGTAGCCGCCGTGCTCCAGGGCCTGCTGGGGCTCAACACCGCCCAGGCCCAGGGCTGAGCCGCGCCCACTTGTATTTTTCCAAATTTGTGGTATACTTTAGGAGTACGAATATCGCGTGCGAAATGCCCGCTGGTTTTCCGGCGGGCTTTGCCGCGTTTTCCCCCACCTCTGCGCGGTGGGGTATGACCCGCAACCGCCCCCCGGCGCAGGAGGGGCCAAAACGCTGTAAAGGACGAACAACATGACCTTTCAAGAACTCGGCCTCAACGAGCCCATCCTGCGGGCCCTGGCCGACCAGGGCTACGAGCAGCCCTCTCCCATCCAGGCAAAAGCCATTCCCCCCGCGCTGACCGGCCGGGACGTGCTGGGCTGCGCCCAGACCGGCACCGGCAAGACCTGCGCCTTCGCCGCCCCCATTCTCCAGCAGCTCAGCGGCCGCAAGGCCCAGGGCCGCCCCATCCGGGCCCTGATCCTCACCCCCACCCGGGAGCTGGCCCTCCAGATCCAGGAGAGCTTTGAGGCCTATGGCAAGTACCTGCCCCTGCGCTCCACCGTCATCTTCGGCGGCGTGGGCCAGGCCCCCCAGGTGGAGCGGCTGAAAAATGGCGTGGACATCCTGGTGGCCACCCCCGGCCGCCTGGGCGACCTCTACGGCCAGAAGCTCATCGACCTGTCCCGGCTGGAGATCTTCGTGCTGGACGAGGCCGACCGGATGCTGGACATGGGCTTCATCCACGACGTGCGCCGCATCCTTGGCTGGCTGCCGGCCCAAAAGCAGACTCTTTTCTTCTCCGCCACCATGCCCCCCGAGGTGCAGGGGCTGGTGGACTCCCTGCTGCACAACCCCGCCAAGGTGGCGGTCAACCCCATCTCCTCCCCGGTGGAGGTGATCGACCAGAAGCTCTACTACGTGGACCGCGGCAACAAGACCAGGCTGCTCGCCGCCCTCATCCGGGAGCTGGACGTGAAAAACGCCCTGGTGTTTACCCGCACCAAGCACGGGGCCAACAAGGTGGCCGGGGATCTGGTCAAGGCGGGCATCTCCGCCGCCGCCATCCACGGCAACAAGAGCCAGACCGCCCGGCAGCAGGCCCTGGCCGACTTCAAAGGCGGCGCGGTGCAGGTCCTGGTGGCTACCGACATCGCCGCCCGGGGCCTGGACATTGAGGAGCTCTCCCACGTGTTCAACTACAACCTGCCCGACGTACCGGAGACCTACGTCCACCGCATCGGCCGCACCGGCCGGGCCGGGCGGGGCGGCACCGCCATCTCCTTCTGCGACATCAACGAGAAGGACGAGCTCAAGGCCATTGAGAAGCTCATCGGCCGCGCCATCCCTGTGGTGGAGGGCCACCCCTGGCCCATGGAGGTGCTGGAGCCCCTGCCCCGCGACAAGAAGGGCCGGGTGGTGAATCCAGAGGACGCCGAGGCCCGGGCCGCCGCCAAGGAGCGCCGCCGCCAGCGGGATGCGGCCAACAAGGCCGCCGCCGAGGCCCGAAAGGCCAAGGCCAACCAGAAGGTACTGGAGCAGCCTCCCCAGCCGGAGCCAGCCGGGGAGACCTCCGCCAAAAAGCGCCGCAAGCGGGGCCAGCGCAACAGCGCCACCCTGGAGGAGGCCCTGACGGCCACTGCCCCCGCCCGGCCAGTTCAGGCGGAGTTTGCCGACTTCCACAAGCCCGACCCCCTGGCCAGCGACGTGATCATGGACGCCACCGCCCGCCTGCTGGCCCCTCGCGGCCGGGCCCAGACCGCACCGAAAAAGGACAAACCAGTTGAACCGCCCGCTAAAAAGCGGAAGAAGGCCGCCAGGCCCCCGGAACCCCCTGCGAAGCCGGAGCCCCAGGCGGCGCGGAAGCGCAAGGGCGGCGGACGCCACGGCGGCCGGGGCCGTCCCCCGGAGGTCACCTTGCGCACCAATGGGCAGAAGGACTCCACAGAGCAGCCCAGCCTGATGAAGCCCTACTACCTGAGCCATGACTAAACCAAGAGGACGCGCACACCTCCGGCGTGCGCGTCCTCTTTCTCTTCTGCGGCGGGGGCAAGGGAGACGCGGGCGGGGACAAGCCCCGCCCCTACAGTCCTGCGGGTATCAATCCGCCTCCTGAACAACGTAGGGGCCGATGCCCACATCGGCCCGCCGATCCGGCCGCAGATTGACCGCGGGCGGGTGTGGGCCCCCGCCCCTACGGCTCTGCAATGACGGCGTCCCCCCGCAAAATATGGGGGCGGCGCTTTTACGCCTTCTTGGGCGGGTGGAGCCACCGGCCGAAGCGGTAGTAGAGCAGGATGGCCACGGAGGTGACCGCCCAGGTGATGGGGTAGCTGGCCTCCACAGCCAGCAGGGTGTGGTGGGCGGGCACGACGGTGAACAGCCACAGCAGCCGCAGGCCGCATACCCCGAAGACCGAGATGAGCATGGGGGCTACCGACTTGCCCGCCCCCCGGATGGCTCCAGTGAGCAGCTCGATGAGGATATAGGTGATGTAGCAGGGGGCCAGGAAGCGCACCATCTCCACCCCCACCTCCAGCACATCGGGGTCGGGGGAGAAGATGGCCAGCAGGGGCTGGGCCAGCAGGAAGAAGGCGGTGCTGAGCAGGATGGTGAAGCCCGCCGTCATGGCCACCGATACCCGGACGCCCTTTTTCAGGCGCTCATACTCCCCGGCGCCGTAGTTCTGCCCGGCAAAGGTGGTGATGGACTGGGCCATAGCGGTAATGGTCATCCAGAAAATGATATCCATCTTGCCGTAGGCGGTCCAGGCGGCCACAGCGTCGGTGCCAAAGGAGTTGATGGAGGCCTGGATGACGATATTGGAGGCGTTGTACATCACCGACTGGAGGGCGGTGGGCACACCGATCATCAGGATGCTGCGCATGGGCATGGCATAGATGCGCAGCCGCTTGGGAAAGAGCTGATAGGGGGTCATCTCGGAGCGCATGAGTGAAATCACCACCAGCACGGCGGACAGAAGCTGAGAACAGATGGTGGCGATGGCCACGCCGGCCACCCCCATATGGAACACTACCACCAGCAGCAGATCCAGCACAATGTTGCACAGGGATGCGGCCATGAGGAAGTAGAGGGGCCGCCGAAAGTCGCCGATGGCCCGCAGCACGCCGGTACCCATGTTGTAGATGACGTTGGGCACCATACCCAGGAAATAGACCCGCAGATAGAGGATGGCCCCGGGCAGGGCCTCCTCGGTGGTGCCCATGGCCCGCAGGGCCCAGGGGGTGAGGACAAAGCCCGTCACCATAAAAAATGCGCCGATGAGGATGCTCAGCAGCATGGCGGTGTGGACGCACTCGTGCACCTCGTCCCAGCGGCGGGCGCCGAAGTGCTGGGCGATGGCCACCACCGCTCCGGCCGCCAGGCCGGTGAAGATGCCCACCGTCAGGTTGACGATGACGGAGGTGGAGCCCACGGCGGCCAGGGCCACCTTGCCCACGAACCGGCCCACCACCAGGGTGTCCACCGTATTGTAGAGCTGCTGGAAAAAGGTGCCGAACCACAGGGGGAAGAAAAAGGCGAGGAGTTGTTTCCAGATCACGCCCTTGGTGATATCACTGGTGGGCTGGCGCAGCAGTCCCATGGGAGATCCCTCCATATTTTGTCGTATCGTTAAAGGAGCGTTAAGATTCTACACGCTTCCTGTCGGAAAAGCAAGGGGGGCGCGCCGTTTTCCCCTGCAAAAATGTCCGGACGGCCAGAACATCCCACCGCTGCGCAGGCAGCCGTTTGAATTGACCCGGCGCGCTTGTTTTTTCCACCGGGATCGGATATAATGTGGAAACGAACATTCCGAAAGAGGGTTTTTACCGATGAAATTAGGCATTGTGGGCCTTCCCAATGTGGGCAAGAGCACCCTGTTCAACGCCATTACCAACGCCGGCGCCGAGAGCGCCAACTACCCCTTCTGCACCATCGATCCCAACGTGGGTGTGGTGGCCGTACCCGACCACCGGCTGGACGCGCTGACCGAGATGTACCACCCCAAGAAGACCACCCCCGCCGTGGTGGAATTTGTGGACATTGCCGGCCTGGTCAAGGGCGCCTCCAAGGGCCAAGGCCTGGGCAACAAGTTTCTGGCCAACATCCGGGAGTGCGACGCCATTGTGCATGTGGTGCGCTGCTTCGACGACGAGAACATCATGCATGTGGTAGCTGACACCAGCACCAACGTGCCCGTGGACCCCGCCGGGGATATCGGCGTCATCGACATCGAGCTGATCATGGCCGATGTGGAGATGGTGGAGCGCCGCATCGACAAGGCCCAGAAGGCCGCCAAGGGGGACAAGAAGTATCTCCGCGAGGTGGAGGTGTTCTCCGCCCTGAAGGACTGGCTCAACGACGGCAACTCCGCCCGCTCCTTCGACTGTGACGAGGACGACGCCGCTATCATCGCCGCCGCCGAGCTGCTCTCCCTCAAGCCCATCATCTACGCCGCCAACCTGGATGAGGAGGGCTTTGCCGACTGCCATGCCAACGCCTACTACAAGGTGGTGGAGGAGCTGGCCGCCAAGGAGGGCGCCCAGGTCATCCCCGTCTGCGCCAAGCTGGAGGCGGAGATCGCCGAGCTGGACGGCGAGGAGAAGAAGATGTTCCTGGACGATCTGGGCATTGCCGAGTCCGGCCTTGACCGGCTCATCAAGGCCAGCTACGCCCTGCTGGGCCTGATCTCCTTCCTCACCTCCGGCGAGGACGAGTGCCGCGCCTGGACGATCAAACGGGGCACCAAGGCCCCCCAGGCCGCGGGCAAGATCCACACCGACTTTGAGCGGGGCTTCATCCGCGCCGAGGTGGTCAACTTCGACGATCTGATGGCCTGCGGCTCCATGAACGCCGCCAAGGAAAAGGGCCTGGTGCGCTCCGAGGGCAAGGAGTACGTCATGAAGGACGGCGATATCGTCCTGTTCCGGTTTAACGTGTAATCTGGAACGCTTTCCTTCATGACCCCCGTCTCCGGCGGGCGAACTTCAATCAGCATAACAGAGGCCCCGGAACCGTCTGGTTCCGGCGCCTCTCTCTTCTTGCGCAACATATCTCCCCGCTCCGACGCATATACATGCCCCGTGAGAATCATTGCGGGGAGTGTTGCTGTTTGAAAGGGAACATTGAGGAGCGCGCCTGCCAGCTGGCGCTTTACATCATAGAGAACAAAGCGACGGTGCGCAGCGCGGCCCAGAGGTTCGGCATCAGCAAATCCACGGTCCACAAGGACCTAAGTGAGCGTCTGCCCGCCTTTAACAAGCCTCTTTACCTCCAGGTCAAGCAGGTGCTGGACGAAAATAAAGCGGAACGGCATATCCGGGGCGGTATCGCAACCCGCAAAAAGTACCGGGGAGTCACCTAAAAAGCAGCGGCGCACGGGTATCCGTGCGCCGCTGCTTCTATCATCTATTTAACTAAATCCAGACATTTTACCAGCCAAAGGGCCAGGGAAAATAACCGCCATTCTGCTGGGGCTGCTGCTGTTCCTGCTGGGCCTGCTGCTCCTGATAATCCTTCTGGAGCTGCTCCATAGCCTCCTGGGTGGTCTGGTTATCCTCATCCAGGGTGATCTCAAGCTCCACCGTGTCCCCGTCCCGGTAAACGGAAAAGGTCACCTTATCGCCCGCCTTACAGTCCTGGACGGCGGCTTTGAGGGCCTCGCTGCCCGACACTGCGGTGCCGTTGACAGCGGTAATAATATCGCCCGCCTGGAGGCCGGCCTTGCCGGCACCGGAGCCGTCCAGGACAGCCAGCACCTCCGAGCCGGCGGGAACGCCGTACTGCTGGGCCTCCTGGGGCACGTCCTTCATCAGAATGCCCACGTTGGGTTTGCCGGTGACGTAGCCGTGCTCAATGATGGAGGTAACCATATCCTTCACGTCGTTGATCGGGATGGCAAAGCCCAGGCCCTCCACCGAAGCCTCGGAGTTGGAGCTGCTGGACAGCTTGGCGGAGACGATGCCGATCACCTGGCCGTACTCGTTGAACAGGGGGCCGCCGGAGTTGCCGGAGTTGATGGCGGTGTCGGTCTGGAGCATGTTCATTACCGTTCCATCGCTCATGGTGACGGAGCGGTCCTTGGCGGAGACATAGCCCCCGGTGAAGGTAAAGGTCAGCTCGCCCAGGGGGTTGCCGATGGCGTACACGTCCTCGCCCACGTTGAGCTGGTCGGAATCGCCCAGGGTGACCGTCTGGAGGTTGCCCACGTCGATTTTCAGCACGGCGATGTCGTTCTCCTTTTCACCGCCCACCAGGGTGGCGTCATAGCTCTTGCCGTCGGAGAAAAACACCTTGATGTCGCTGACGCCGTCGATGACGTGATAATTGGTGAGGATGTAGCTGGAGCTGCCGTTGCTGCCGATGACGAAGCCGGAGCCGGATACGGCGTTCTTCACCGTATAGCCGAACACATTGGTATCCACATTGCCGTTGACGCCCACCGTCGCGCCCAGGTTGGCGGCGTAGATCTGCTCGGGTGAGAGGACGGTCTGCCCGTCCACATGGGCCAGGGATACGATGCTGTTGGGGGAGGTACCCTGGTAAATAGTGGTCTTTCCTCCGCTCAGATGGCTGGCGGCCAGTACGCCGCCGCCGCCCACCAGGCCGCCCACCAGGGCACAGCAAAGGCCCAGGGCCACAAACCTGGCCGCCCCGCTCTTTTTCCTGGGGGGCTTGGGGGACTCAGCGTCCCAGACGTGAAAATGCTCGGTCTCTATGGGCTCCCGCTCCTCAGGGGGTCTGTTATAGTCACTGTTATACATAACTGGTCACTCCTTTGACGGGTTCATTTCTTTTAACGGTACATAGAATAACCGCAAATTATGTATAAAGCGTGAAGAAAATTTGCATGTTTTTTAAATTCCGCATAAAACTTCATGCGCACAGGGCGCACCAGAAAGCGATGCAAAGGCTTAGGGCTTATTTGAAAATTGGCGATGTGCCCAGCGGCGAGGAATTTGGGGCCGCTGGCAAGCAATTTTTTCGCAGGAATCCTGACGGATTTCAAGGAAAAATTGCGCCGTCCAGCGGTCAAAAGGCCCGTCGATTGGGCATGTCGACATTTTTCAAACAAGCCCTAGGTGCACGAAGTGTTTGCGCACGTGGGCCGTTCCGGCCCACACGCAGTCATCCCATGGCCGTGCTGCTGTAAGCGGAACATGGCCAATTTTGCTATGCGTTTGCATAGCAAAAGCCGCCGGCATAGCCGGCGGCTCTGTTAGGCAGGCTCAGATGGGGAGGGCCTTGGTCAGGGTGACCGCCCGGGCGCCGGGGCCGATGTGGCAGGCCACGGAGAGGGAGAGGGGGTCCATGTGGATGGGGTAGCCGGGAAAGGCCGCCTCCAGCTCCTCCAGCCACTCCTGGGCCTCCTCCCGCGTTCCGGTAAAGGCGGCGGCGATGTGAAGGTCCTCCGGCCCGCGGCAGCCGGCGAAGTCGGTCTCCATCACCCTGCGGGCGGTGTCCAGCATGGTCTTCTTGGCGGCCTTCCAGCCCCGGGCCTTGGCAAAGGAGTCCAGCTTCTCGCCCTTGATGCGCAGCACCGGTTTGAGGTTGAGCACCGTACCGATGGCGGCGGCAGCCGGGGTGCAGCGGCCCCCCTTTTTCAGATACTTGAGGGTGTCCACGGTAATATAGATGTCCGAGTCAAACTTGGTCTGTTCCAGCAGCGCCTTGATCTCCGCGGCGCTCCGGCCCGCGGCGGCCAGGGCCTGGGCGTCCAGCGCAGACTGCCGCAGGGTGACGGAGATGCGCTGGTTGTTGACCACCTGTACCCTTCCGCCGTAGTCCTGGGCCAGCATCACCGCCGTCTCGCAGGAGCTGCTCAGGCCGCTGGACATGGGGATGTAAACCAGCTCGTCATAGTCCTTCAGAATCCGGTCCCACAGCTCCAGCACGTCGCCGGGGGCGGGCTGGGTGGTCTTAACGTCGGCCCCCTCCTCCAGACGCTGGTAGAACTGCTCCTGACTCAGGGTGATGTCCTCCAGAAAGAGCTCGTCGTTGATGTAAAAGGGCATGGGCATCACAAAGATACCCAGCTCCCGGCCCTGGGCCTGGGTTATGCCGCTGTTGCTGTCTGTGGCAATGGCTATTTTGCTCATAAAGAACCTCTCTCCCATCGTTGCGATGTGGGTCTTGTTCATCCCCGCTCCGGTGCGCCGCGCCGGAAGAACTCGGCCACCCGGCCCAGGGCGCGGAGGGTGCACTCCGCCTCCTCGTCGGTCAGTCCGTCCAGGACATGGGCCACCATCTGCCGGTGAAAGTCCCGGTGGCGCGCGTCGGCGGCCCGGCCCCGCTCGGTCGGCAGCAGGTGTACCACCCGCTTGTCGCGTTCATCCCGGCGGCGGAGCAGGTACCCCTTTTTCTCCAGCAGGTTTACTGCGGAGGTCAGGGTGCCCGCTGTGATCCCCAGGGCGGCGGCAATGGCGGTGGAGCGGTTGTCCCCGCCCTGATCCACCGCCCGGCACACGGCGTCGATCAGGTGCAGCTCCCGCAGGGAGAGGTCTTTCCCGGCCAGGCAGGCGGCCTCCGCCTTCAGGATCTGGCCAAACACCTCCACCAGAAACTGGTTGAGCACCTCTCCGCGGCTCTCCACCCGGACCGCCCCCTCTGCATTCGATCGTAAAAGCATTATATCGAATTGACTGAAAAAGTCAAGACAGGCCCTCTGGCATATTCCCCCTGTGGGGCGCATAGAGATCCATATCCGCCCCCGAGGGGGACATCTTACTTACAAAGGATGATGAACTATGAAGCCCAGAATTCAATGGGGCCGCCTGCTCCGCCGCAGTCTCGCCCTCTTTCTGGCCACCCTGGCGGTATGGGCCCTGCTGGTGTGCAGCGGCGGAGGCTCCGCCGCCAATGCCTTCCGCAGTCTGGGGCAGGACCCCGGCTTTGTCTCCGCCGCCCTCTCCGCAGAACTGGGACAAGTAGCGGAGGACGACGGTCCCCTGTCCGGCCTGAGCGGCTGGGCCCGCCTGGTGGTGGACCAGTCTCCTCTGCTGCGGGGGAATGGGGACGCCGTGGCCGGCCATCTGGACGGCTCTGCGCCCGCCACCCCCGATCTGCCCGCCGGGCAGCCCGCCCAGGATCACGACGACATCAGCGAGCCGCCTCCCGAGACCACTGCCGCGCCGGAGGACATCATTGCCCGCACCCTGGTTCCCACCAGCACCCAGGGCTATGAGGTGTCCGGGAGCCTGTACCTCTACAACCGCACCGGGCTGGACGTGGATCTGGCCGCCGCCGCGGCAGCCCCCGTAAACATTGCCCTCCCGGCGGAGGGACCCCAGATTCTGATTGTCCACACCCACGGCAGCGAGGCCTACACGCCCGACGGCACCGACATTTACGAGCCCTCGGACAACAACACCCGCACTCTGGACGAAAACTACAACGTGGTTCGGGTGGGGGACGAGATGGAGCGGGTGTTTACCGAGCTGGGCCTCACCGTGGTACACGACCGCACCCTATACGACTACCCCAAGTATAACGGGGCCTATGACCGCTCCGCCGAGGCGGTACAGCGGTACCTGGAGCAATATCCCTCCATCAAAATCGTGCTGGACGTCCACCGGGACGCCCTGGTGGGGGAGGACGGCACGGTATACAAGGCCGTCACCCGGATCGACGGGGTGGACACCGCCCAGGTCATGCTGGTGCTGGGCTCCAGCGAGGGGGGAGAACACCCCAACTGGATGCAGAACCTGTCCCTGGCCTGCCGCATCCAGGAGAGCATGAACACCCTCTATCCCACCCTGGCCCGGCCCATGACCATGCGCTCCTCCCGGTACAACCAGCAGCTCTCCAACGGCTCTCTGCTGGTGGAGGTGGGCACCCACGGCAACACCCTTCAGGAGGCCCTGGCCGGGGCGCGGCTCTTTGCCCGGGCGGCGGGGCAGGTGCTGCTGGGGCTGAAGGAGTGACGGGCGGCAAGAGAAAAGGCCCCCCCCC
>NZ_CAXSQB010000015.1:54581-64487 GCF_964239415.1 Clostridium sp. ATCC BAA-442
GCGCGCGCGGGGGGGGGCTTCGTTTTGGATGATCAGTCCAGCACCAGCTCCACGGGGCAGTGGTCGCTGCCCTCCACCTCCGCGTGGATGATGTTGTCCCTCACCCGGGGAAGCAGGCGGTCGGACACGATAAAGTAGTCGATGCGCCACCCCGCGTTGTTCTTCCGGGCGTTGAAGCGGTAGCTCCACCAGGTGTACGCCCCCGTCCGGTCGGGGTAGAGGGCGCGGAAGGTGTCGGTAAAGCCGCTGGAGAGCAGCTCGGTCATCTTGCCCCGCTCCTGGTCGGAGAAGCCCGCGTTGCCCCGGTTGCTCTTGGGGTTCTTCAGGTCGATCTCCTCATGGGCCACGTTGAGATCGCCGCACAGCACCACCGGCTTCTTTTTGTCCAGCTCTATGAGGTAGGCCCGGAAGTCGTCCTCCCACTGCATCCGGTAGTCGATGCGGGCCAGCTCGTTCTGGGCGTTGGGGGTGTAGCAGCAGACCAGGAAGAAGCCGTCGAACTCCGCGGTGATGACCCGGCCCTCGTGGTCGTGCGCGTCCAGACCGATGCCGCAGGTGACGGACAGGGGCTCCACCCGGGTGAACACCGCCGTGCCCGAGTAGCCCTTCTTTTCCGCGCTGTTCCAGAAGAGCCGGTAGCCGGGCAGCTCCAGCGCGATCTGGTCGGGCTGGAGCTTGGTCTCCTGGAGGCAGACCACGTCGGCGTCCACCCGCTGGAAGAAGTCCAGAAAGCCCTTGCCCAGGCATGCACGCAGGCCGTTGACGTTCCAGGTAACCAGTCTCATGCCTCTCCCTCCTCCGGCAGCCATTTCATGGGCCTGCCCTCGCTGTCCAGCAGGGGAGTGAGGCCGCCGGCATAGCCGCTCACCGTCTGGAGGTAGAGCACCCCCGTCCGGGTGTCCAGCAGGATACGGGTGATATCCGTGATCCCCTGGGTATAGATGATCTGAAAGCGGTCGTTCTTTCCCATCGGTCAGGCTCCTTTCTTCCGCCTGCGGGCGGACATGAGCAGTATAATCCCTTATTCATTGTTTCATCCAACCGGGCTTCGGCACAGGACTCAACCTCAGTACCTCCGCACCACGGCCACCACCTTGCCCAGAATGGTACAGCCGTCGCCGTCAATGGGCTCATAGTCCGGGTTTTCCGGCATAAGCCAGGTGTGTCCGTCCCTGCGGCGCAGGGTCTTGACCGTGGCCTCATCCTCAAAGAGGGCCACCACGATCTCCCCGCTGCGGGCGTCCTGCTGCTGGTGTACCACCACCAGGTCGCCGGGGAGGATACCCGCGTACCTCATGGACTCCCCCCGTACCCGCAGGGCGAAGTGCTCCCCTGTCAGTCCTCCGGTGTCAAAGGTCAGATAGTCCTCAATGCACTCCTGGGCCAGAATGGGGGCTCCGGCGGCCACACTGCCCACCACAGGCACCTGGTCGGGCTCCTCTCCCGCCGGCTCCGGCGCGCCCGGGTGTGGGCCGCTGATGGTAATGGCACGGGTCTTTCCCTCGGCCTTGGTGATCAGCCCCGCCGCCTCCAGCCCCTTCAGGTGGAAGTGGACAGTGGAGGGGGACTTGAGCCCCACATACTCCCCGATCTCCCGCACCGAGGGGGGATAGCCGTGGAGGCCGGAGAAGGAAACGATATAGTCATAGATCTGCTGTTGCTTGGGCGAGAGCGTTTTCATGGCAGACCCTCCTTATTGGTATACTCCCAAGCCAGTATAGCATAGCCTGGGTTAAAATGCAAACATATGTTCCCTAAAACCGCCGTATAGAGGTAGTTTTCTCTTGCAATCCGCCGTCGAAAGGAGTATGATACAAATAGTATCAAAATAAAACTAAAAAGTTCAAGGAGGAGACGATATGGGTAAGTTTGACGGCAGAGTAGCGATTATCACCGGCGGCGGCAAGGGCGGCGGCATCGGCTACGGCCTGTCCACCGCCTTCGCCAAGGAGGGCTGCAATCTGGTCATCACCGGCCGGAACACCAAGAAGCTGGACGACGCCAAGGAGGAGCTGGAGCGGCTCTACGGCGTGAAGGTGCTGGCCTGCCAGGCCGATGGCGGCGTGGAGGAGCAGGTGGCGGCCGTGGTGAAGCAGGCGGCGGACACCTTGGGCCGCATCGACTTTTTGATCAACAACGCCCAGAACTCGGCCTCCGGCGTCCCCCTGGCCGAGCACACCAAGGAGCAGTTTGACCAGGCCATCTACTCCGGCCTGTACGCCGCCTTCTTCTATATGAAGCACTGCTACCCCTACCTGAAGGAGACGAAGGGCTCCGTGGTCAACTTCGCCTCCGGCGCGGGCCTGTTCGGCAAGCCCGGCCAGTCCTCCTACGCCGCAGCCAAGGAGGGCATCCGGGGCATGACCCGTGTGGCCGCCACCGAGTGGGGCCCCGACGGCATCAACTGCAACCTCATTTGCCCCCTGGTGATGACCGACGCCCTCAAGAAGTGGCGGGAGGAGTATCCGGCGGTATACGAGCAGACCATCAAGGGCATCCCCGCCGGTCGCTTCGGCGACCCGGAGAAGGACATCGGCCGCACCGCTGTGTTCCTGTGCTCAGAGGATGCCAAGTATATCTCCGGTGAGACCATCACCATGCAGGGCGGCAGCGGTCTGCGTCCCTGACACATCCAAACAGAGGCGGGCCTGAGATCAGGCGCGCCTCTGTTTTTCCCTGGCAAAGCGGTAGGCCTCGGCCAGCCAGGCCGCCAGCAGCCCGTCCACATCCTCCGGTGCGGTCAGGAGCAGATGGTGGGTCCAGCGGCCGGGATAGGGCTCCACGGCCTGGAGGATGCGGGGGTGCTCCACCCGGCGGCCCAGCCCCAGGGTGGCCAGCAGAGCCCCGGTCCGCCGCTGGGCGGCCCGCCGGGGCTGGGAGAGAACGGCAAACTGAAGGGGGTTTCCCCAGGAAATCTGGGTTTTGGACACCTTCATGGTGCTCTCCCCGCAGGCCAGGACGGCCTCCTCCCATGCCTCAAAGAGGGAAATGGGGCCCGGAGCGCCTCCCAGGAAGGCCAGCACTTCGGCGGTCATGTCTGCGCCTCCCCCAGAACCGAGTGGTTCCACCGGCCGGTGCGGAAGTAGAGGAGCTGGAGGAGCACCTGGATGGCGGAGGCCGCCGGCGCGGCCACACCGATGTGCAGCAGAGTGACACCGGGGAGCAGGCTGATGAAAAATACCGCCGGTACCCGTACCAGGAAGGTGGATGCCAAACTGTTGAACAGGGTGAAGCCGGTGCGGCCGCAGCCGCTGTAAAAACCGTTGAGGGTGAACACAAAGGTGACCAGAATGCAGTCGATGCTGTAGGTGCGCAGGTAGAGCACCCCGTGGTAGATCACCTCGGCATCGGGGGTGAACAGCCGCATGGCCAGCCCCGGGACAAGCTGAACCAGGACAAACATGGCGATGTCGGCCGCCAGACAAAACAGGATACCGTATTTCAGCCCCTGCCGGGCCCGGTCGGGGCGGCCCGCACCCATATTCTGGGCGGTCATGGCGGAAATAGCCGACTGGAAGGCGATGGGGAAGAGCATGATAAAGCCGGTGATGCGCTCTACCAGGCCCACAGCGGCGGATTGGGCCAGAACATCCATGTGGTTTACAATGGCGGTGATGATAAGAAAAGAGAGGGTAACCAGCACATTCTGCACCGCCACAGGCAGGCCCAGGCGGAGGATGCGGGCCGCCTTGTCCCCCTGAATCCGAAAGGAACGCCGCTTAAAATCAAAGGGGAAGTCCCGGCGGCGGAGTACCGCCAGGGCCAGGGCCAGGCTCACCCCCTGGGCAGCCACGGTGGCGAGGGCGGCCCCCGCCGCCCCCAGGCCGAACACTCCCACCAGCAGAAGATCCCCCACGATGTTGATGATGCAGGCCACCAGCACGAAGTACATGGGCCGCTTGGAGTCCCCCAGGCCCCGGAGCACGCCGCTGACCATATTGTAGCCGGTGATGAACACCAGGCCGCAGGCGCAGATAAACAGGTACTGCCGGGCGGGCGCCACCGCCGCGGCGGGCACCTGCATCAGCGCCACAATGGCGTTGGTGGACAGGGCGAAGGCGGCCGCCAGGACCACGGCGATGAGGGCAAAGAGGGAAAACAGGGTGCCGATGGCCCGGTTTACGTCCTCCCCCCGCCGGGCGCCCAGGTACTGCCCCACCAGCACCGTACCGCCGGTGGACAGGCCGATAATAAAATTGGTCACCGCCTGCATGACCTGGCTGCCGGTGGACACGGCGGCGATGCCCGCCTGGTCGGCAAACTGTCCCACCACGATCAGGTCCACCGCGCCGTACAGAAATTGCAGCAGGGAAGCACCGAGGAAGGGGATGGCAAAGCGGCTTAACGCCCGCCTGACATTTCCCTCGGTGAGAGAGAGCTGGGACATGGCGGTACACTCCTTTTTGTTTCGTACCCGGACAGTATAGCACGCCCCCGGCGGAAAGACAACCTTTGACGGGCCGGGCGGCGGGTGTTATACTGGGCACAGTCAACCCAAAAAGAAAGGCAGATGTGACCTTGAGCGCGCATGTTTCCATCGCCCATCCCGCGTGGATGGATATCACCGGCCCTGACGGGGCCGTGACCCACGGGGCGGATCAGGACTGGTTTCCCGATCTGTGGCAGCAGCGGGCGGGCTGCGGACCCACCGCCGCCGCCGTCATCCTCTCCTATCTGGCCCGGACCCGGCCGGAGCTGGCCCCCCTCTACCCGGAGGGGGCCATGGACCGCGCCTCCTTCACCGGCCTGATGTGCCGGGTGTGGGAGCACGTGACCCCTGTTTCCCACGGTCTCAACCGGCCGGAGCAGATGGCGGAGGGCATGGCCTCCTTTGCCGCCGCCCGGGGCCTCACTCTGACCCCCGGCCTGTTCGTATTCCCCTCCGCCCGCACCAAGCGCCCGCCCTATGAGCAGGTCGAGGCCTTTGTCCGCCGCGCCCTGGAGCGGGACTGTCCCGTGGCCTTCCTCAACCTCCACAACGGCAGGGTGAAGGAGCTGGATTACTGGCACTGGGTCACCATCACCGCTCTGGAGGACACCACGGCGGTCATTCTGGACAGCGGCAGCGCACTGCGCATCGATCTAAGGCTCTGGTACGAGACCACCAAGCGGCGGGGCGGCTTTGTGGCCGCCCTGGGGGACCCGGCATGAAGTATTTTCTGTTCTGGGTGCTGTGCGCCAGCCTCCTGGACTTTGCCCTCATGGGTGTGGACAAGTGGAAGGCCAGGCACAACCGCTGGCGGGTACCCGAGAGGGCCTTCTTCTGCGTAGCCCTGCTGGGCGGCACGCCGGGGGCCCTCCTGGGTATGTGGACCTTCCGGCACAAGACCCGCCACTGGTATTTCAGGTACGGCCTGCCCGCCCTGCTGCTGGCGCAGCTCGCCCTGGGCACGTGGATTGCGATACGTGTTTTTTGACCTCCGATGTGCCGGAAAGGCCGCCCCTCCCAACGGAGGGGCGGCCTTTTTTCACGGCTTTTTCCCCAGCTTATGCTTGGTGCCGTCGGGCTCCACGATATAGGTGTTTTCCAACTGGCTCACCAGGCTGGCCCGGTAGGCGGCGATATACTCCCGCCGCAGCCGGTCCCGCTCCGCCGTCTCCTCCGGGGTGAGGCCCTCAGGGCTTTTGGCCTTTTTGGCCAGGGCATTGATCCGGTCGATTTTTGCCTGTTCCATTATACATACCGCTCCAATACGATGAGAATACGCCCCTTTTTGGACGGGCCGCCCACCTCTGTGAGCACGCACTTGCCCAGCCCCCGGCAGCTCAGCACGTCCCCCTGGGCCACGGCGTGGTCGGGCTTGACACATTCCCGGTGGTTGAGCTGCACCCGGCCGGAGGCGATCAGGTCGGCGGCCTTGCCCCGGGACAGGGAGAAGCCGGAGGCGGCCACCGCGTCCAGCCGCAGGGAGCTGACGGTGTCCCGGATGGTTCTGGTCTCCACCGCCGGGGGCTCCAGCCGGTCCAGGGGCAGAGGGGAGCACTTGAGTTTTACACGCCCCGCCTGCTCCATGTGGAACACCAGAAAGTCGGCGACCTCCTCCAGCGCCAGCACGTCGCAGCGCCCGTCGCCCACCAGCAGATCCCCCACCTTCTCCCGGTCCAGGCCCAGGCCAAGGATGGAGCCGAGGAAATCCCGGTGGGTAAGCTTTTGGCCGCCGCTCCAGGTGCACCGCAGGGCGCGGACGGGACAGCTCTCCCCGTCCCCCTGCCAGTCCTCCGCCTCCTGCCAGTCGGGCAGGAAGGCGCATACGGTGCGCTCCGCTCCCTCGTACCCGCCGAAGAAGATGTGGCGGGGATGGCCGCAGGCGTTGAGCAGGTTTTCCACACTCGCCCGCTCCTGTGGGGATAAAAAGCCGGTACAGGTCGGTATGTTCCGCTGCCGGGCCAGCTCCAGCTTGTCCAGCGCCCGGGCCAGGAGCAGCCGCTCCCCGTTGTCCCGGGCCAGCTTATTCAGCAGTTCCGTTTTATTCACACATACTTCCTCGCTTGTGGAAAAAGGGCGCCCCGACGGGCGCCCTTTCCATTTGTCATAACTGTCTCCGCAGGGCGCCGCTCTCTCTGAGTCAGCGGTGCTCGCCCCGGCTGTACGCCACCACCGTGCGGCGGTTGGGCTCAGTACCGATGGAGTAGGTGGTGATGTCCGGGGTCTCCTGGAGGGCGGTGTGGATCACATGGCGCTCATAGGCGTTCATGGGCTCCAGGGTGACGTTGCGGCGGTATTTGACCACCTTACCGGCCACCTTCTGGGCCAGGCGGACCAGGGACTCCTCCCGCTTGGCCCGGTAGCCCTCGGCGTCCACATGAATACGGACCCGCTTGGACTGGCCGTGGTTGACGGCGTAGCCGGTGAGCTGCTGGATGGCGTCCAGGGTCTCGCCCCGGCGGCCGATCAGGCCCCCCAGCTCCCGGCCCACCAGCTCCACCTGATAGGTTCCGTTTTCATCCATCCGGATGACGGGTCTGGCCTCGGCCCCCATCTGGGCCAGCAGGCCGGTGAGAAAGGCGTCGATGCGCTCCGCCTTCTCCCCCTCGGCCACGGGGGCGGCGGGGGAGGGGGCCTCCTCCCGGACGGCGGGCTCCGCCGCCTTGACTGGCTCCGCCTCGACAGGGGTAATTTCCGCCGGAGCGGGGCGCTCCTCCGGCTCGTCGGGGGCCTCATAGCTCACCTTGACCTTGGCCGGGCAGCTCCCGATGCCTAAAAATCCGGACTTGGCCCGCTCCAGAATCTCCACGGAGACCTCATCCCGGTCCATGCCCAGCTTCTGCAGGGCGGCCTCGATGGCGGCCTCCTCGCTCTTGCCGGTGCTCTCGATCCATTTCAGCATAATGGGCATCTCTCCTTATGAATCCACGGCAGGGCCGTTATTCCTTTGTCTTGTCGGTGTCGTCCTCAGCCTCGGACTCCTCGGCGTAGGGGGCCTCGGACTCCTCCCCGGCGGAGACAACCTCCGTCTCCTCCTGGACAGGGGCCTCCAGGGCCTTTTCCTCCAGAATGGCGTCCTCAATGGCCTCGTCGGTGTGGATCTCCCGCAGCTCCTCCTCAATCTCATGGGCCTCCCGCTTCAGCGCGCGGGAGTCAGATCTGGGCGGGAAGATGGGGGCCTCTCCGGGGTAGGCGGTGGGACCCTCCTCGCTGTAGCGGTAGGGGTCGTAGGCCCGTCCGCGGGCATACTGGCGCAGGCCCACGCGGCTGTGCTCCTTGACGGAGCCGGGGATCTTGTCCTCGTCCTCGTCGTGCTTCTTCTCGGTCTTCTTTTTCTTGCCCTTGTTGAGCTTGGCCTCCTCGATCCGGCGGGCGCGCTCCTCGGCCTTGCGGCGGCGCTCCTCCTTCTCCTCCTCCTTCTCCAGGCGCTCCTGCTCGGCCCGGGCGGCGGCGGCCTTCTCGTAGTCCTTTTTGAGCAGCTTGCCGCAGATGAACTCCTGCACCATGCTCAGCAGGTTCTGGGCAATCCAGTACAGGCACAGGGCGGCGGGCATGGAGAAGCCGATCCACAGGGAAATCAGGGGGGAAATGATCATCATGGACTTCATGCTGGCGTTGTTCCCCGCCTGGGCGGCCTGCTGGTTGACGGCGTTTGTCTTCATGGAGATGAAGGAAAACACCAGGCTGGAGCCGGCGGACACCACGGGCAGCAGGAACAGGGCGAAGCCGCCCGCCACGGTCCAGAATTTCAGAGTTGGAATACGGGCCAGATCCACCAGGCCCAGGAAATCAAAGTTGACGGCGAAAATCCGGCTGCCCACCTCACCCACAGCGGCCTTGACCGCCTCCAGGTTTTCCGGGGTAATCAGGGAGGACAGGTAAAGCTGGTTATAGCCCACATTGGAGAAAGCTTCGCCGGCCTCCTTGATCCAGCCGTTGCTCACCGCAATGGAGTTCCAGTCCACCACCTGGGCAATCTGGTTGAGTATCTCCACATCGTTGATGCCCATCATATACTTGATGGGCTGGCGGATGATGGCGTACAGGGGAATCAGAATCAGCAGAGGGAGAAAAGACCACAGGCAGCCGCCCATTGGGTTGACCTTCTCCCGCTCATAAAGCTTCTGGACCTCCAGATTATAGCGCTCACGGTCTCTGCCGTACTGCTTCTGCAGCTTCTGCATCTTGCCCTGAAGCATGTTCATCTGAATCATGCTCCGCTTGCCCTTCAGCGCAAACGGGAACAGGATAAGCTTGACAACGACCGCGAATAAGATCAATGCGATGCCGTAACTGCCGAAAAAATCGTAAAAGAAGGTCAGCAGCCACACAAAGGGGGAGAGGATAATCTGTGCAAAATCCATTTGCGCGCCTCCAAGTTCAGTTTGAGCCCCTTACGGGACCGGATCGTACTCAATGGAAACCTGCTTGTGGAAGGGCTGACATTTGAGGATACGGCGCAGGGCGAGAAAGCCCCCCTTCCACGCCCCGTATTTCTCCACCGCCTCCAGGGCATAGGCCGAGCAGGTGGGGATAAACCGGCAGCAGGGGGGACGGGAGGGAGAGATGTACGTGCGGTAGCCCCGGATCAGGGCCAGAAGCAGGCGCTTCAATCAGGCCCCCTCCTTCCGGAGCAGGCCCAGCTTGTCCGCCAGAGACAGGAGCGAGCGTTCCAACTCCCGGTAACGGCTGTGGGCGGCCCGCACCCGGGCCACCACCACGATGTCGTAGCCGGGGAAAAAAGCCCCCTCATGGATGCGGTAGGCCTCTTTGATTCGGCGGCGGGTGCGGTTGCGCACCACGGCCTTGCCCAGCTTGACCCCCACCGTCAGACCCAGGCGGCTGTAGCCCAGGTTGTTCTTCCGGCAGTAGACGGCCAGGCACGGATTCACCGCGCTCTTTCCCCTTCCGTACAGGCGGCGGAACACGTGATTGAGTTTCAGCGAAACGGTGTGCTCCACGCCTGCCGCCTCCTCGATTTCTCCGTATGCTGCGCAGGGGCGGTGGGAAAACTCCCCCGCCCCTTCTGAAAGCCCTATTCCATTCGCGGACCCATTAGTGGGTCAGACGGGCGCGGCCCTTCGCGCGGCGGCGAGCCAGGACCTTGCGGCCGTTGGCGGTACGCATACGCTTACGGAACCCGTGCTCCTTGGAGCGCTGGCGCTTCTTGGGCTGATAGGTACGGACCATGTCGGTACACCTCCTGTACTGTAATCCGGCGGCAGGGCCGCCCACCACAACAGCCTTCCGGCTGCGGTCGTCAAAGTAAACTGCTTTACACCGTGCAGGCCTGCACGATGCAGATGATATTATAGCCTATCTCAAAATAGCCTGTCAACACCATTTTTGCAATCTTTTTTTGCGGTTTGGGCCTGCTTCCGCGCCGGGTACTACATCTTGTGCCCATTGGGCCCGCTCGGCCAACACTCACCCGTAGGGGCGGGGCGTGTCCCCGCCCGTGGAGCCGGAAGGCTCTGGTT
>NZ_CAXSQB010000015.1:64497-80532 GCF_964239415.1 Clostridium sp. ATCC BAA-442
GCCACAAGGGCCCCCACTACGCAGAAGCGCGGAGGGTAGGCGCATAGGGGAGCTAAGAGGCCATAGAGGTAAAAACCAGGCCGGGCGGAGCCCGGCGGCATTTCCGGCGCACCGCAGTCCGGGGCGGCGTTACCCAGGCAAGTACAGCGCACATACCGCCAAATTGGGTGGGTAATCAGCCGGGGGCCGTCAGGCAAAGCATCGACACGCGCCGGCCGATACGGGCCGCAACCGCCTTCAAGTCTTGCCGCCATCGTACAACGTACCGCCGCCCGGCTCCATGGGGTTCCGGGGCCGTAGCCCCCAGTCCCAAGCAGGTAACGGGGAAGCAGCGCCGATCCCGGCCCGGTGGAAAAATCTTCGAAAAAAGAGATTCTTTTTTTAGTAGTATACGTTGCTTTTAAGGCAATTTTTTGGTATAATAAAGTGCTATTGATATTTTCCGAAAGAGGTGGTCTTTCCGTGAATTTCCCGGCCGATATCTGGCCCAAGGTGCTCTCCCTCATGGAGGGGGATATGACCGCCACCACGATCAACACCTGGTTTGACGACGCCACCCCCGTGGCGCTGGACGCCAACCGGTTTGTGCTCCACACCCCCTCCAACTTCAAGCGGGACATCATTGTGGCCCGCTATCTGCCCGTGATCCAAAAGGCGCTCCACGAGCTCTTCTCCGCCGACTTCGAGGTGGTAGTCCTGGGAGAGGGCGAGCTGGAGGACTTCGGCAAGAAAAAAACCGACGATGTCTTTCTGCCGGGCACCGAGGAGTACACCTTTGAGCGGTTCGTGGTGGGCGCGTCCAACAAATTCGCCCACGCGGCGGCCCAGGCGGTGGCCGAGCGGCCCGCCCAGACCTACAACCCCCTGTTCATCTACGGCGAGTCCGGCCTGGGCAAGACCCACCTGCTGTACGCCATCGCCCACAAGATCCACCAGAACCACCCGGACTACCGGATCGTCTATATTAAGGGCGACTCCTTCACCAACGAGCTCATCCAGGCCATCCGTGAGGGGCGCAACCCCGAATTCCGGGAGAAGTACCGCTCGGCGGATGTATTCCTCATGGACGACGTGCAGTTCATTGCCGGCCGCGAGTCCACCCAGGAGGAGATGTTTCACACCTTCAACACCCTGTACGAAGCGGGCCGACAGATCGTGTTCACCGCCGACCGGCCGCCCAAAGAGATGCTGCGGCTGGACGACCGGCTGCGCACCCGGTTTGAATGGGGCCTGCCCGTGGACATCCAGCCCCCCGACTACGAGACCCGGGTAGCCATCATCAAAAACAAGGCCATCCGGCGCGGCATGAACCTGCCCGACCCGGTGCTCCAGTATATCGCGGAGAACATCACCTCCAACGTGCGGCAGATCGAGGGCACGGTCAACAAAATCCTCGCCTTCCAGGAGCTGATGGGGGAGAGCGTGGACGTGGACACCGTCACCCGGGCGGTGCGGGACATGTTCAAGGACAAGGCCGACTTCCTGCCCTCGCCGGACATCATCATCGACGAGGTGAGCAAGTTCTACAACATCGACGCCGACGCCCTCCGGGGGCAGGGCCGCACCAAGGACACCGCCCTGGCCCGGCAGATCGCCATGTACCAGATCCGCCGCATGACCAACCTCTCCCTCAAGGAGATCGGCAAGGAGTTCGAAGGCCGCGACCACACCACCGTCATGCACTCCATTGACCGAATCGAGAAGCTGACCAAAACCAACCCGGAGATTGCCGAGGTCATCAAGGACATCAACGCCAACATCAACGCCCGCTACGAATAATCGACCGTTCTGTCCACATTTCCACGGCGTTTTGTGAAGATGTGGACAACCCTGTGTGGAAAAACCCGTCCCTTCGTCCTCATCGGTGGAAAGGCGACAAAAACATCCCCACCCCCTGTGGAAACGGGATCCCTTCCCCCGCAACGGGTTCCGCCGTTTTTCCACATCATTTTCCCCTACGACTTACTATTACGATCTCATTCTCCCCTTTCTCCGGGGATCCACGCACACTCACTACAAAATGGAGGTCACCAATCATGAAATTTTCCTGCGAAAAAGCTCTGCTACAGGCCGCCATCTCCACCACATCCAGAGCAGTATCTCCCAAAAGCTCCATTCCCGCTCTGGAAGGGATTCTGCTGGAGGCCGGCAGCGACCTCCGCCTCACCGGCTACAACCTGGAGACCGGCATCCGCACCATTGTCCCTGCCGACATCCGGGAGGAAGGCACTCTGGTGCTGGGCGCACGCCTGTTTGGTGAAATTGTCCGCAAGCTGCCCGACGACATCGTCACCTTTCAATCAGAAAACTATATGGTCAACATCAAGTGTGGTATGAGCGAATTCAACATTCTGGGCACCGATCCGGAAGAATTCCCCGAGCTGCCCACCGTAGAATACCAAAATTCCCTGATTCTACCGCAATCCAGGCTAAAAGCCATGATCAGCCAAACCCTTTTCGCCGTCAGCGACAACGAAAGCCGCCCCATCCACACCGGCTCCCTGTTTGAGGTGGACAGCGAGGGGCTGACCATCGTGTCGGTGGACGGCTACCGCCTGGCCCTCCGCCACGAGTCCATCGACAAGAAGGAGGGAGCGGAGACCTTCTCTTTCGTAGTGCCCGGCGCGGCCCTGTCCGAAGTGGAAAAAATTTGCAGCGACGTGGACGAGCCGGCCTCCGTCACCCAGGGCGCCCGCCACGTGATGTTCAAGGTGGGGGACACCATGCTGGTGTCCCGCCGGCTGGAGGGCGAATTCCTGGCCTACCGCCAGGCCATCCCCCGCAACAACACCATTCATGTGGAGGGGGAGACCCGCGCCCTGCTCTCCTCCATCGACCGCGTGTCCCTCATCATCAGCGACAAGCTGAAAAGTCCCCTGCGCTGCGTATTTGACAGCAATCTGCTGAAGATCTCCACCAAGACCGCCATCGGCGACGCCTACGACGAGTGTCCCCTCAGCGGCGACGGCGGCGGACTGGAGATCGGCTTCAACAACAAGTACCTGATGGACGCCCTCAAGGCCGCCCCGGCGGACAAGGTGCGGCTGGAGCTGACCACCGGCGTGTCCCCCTGCGTCATCCTGCCCACCGAGGGGGAGGAGAACTTCCTCTACATGGTGCTGCCCGTGCGGCTGAAGGCGGGCGAGTGAGCATGGAGATCAAGCCCTACCTTCGCCGGCCCCAGTTCTACGAGACCGACGGCATGAGCATCATCTGGCACGGCAATTACGTCCGCTGGATGGAGGAGGCCCGCACCGATTTTATGGATCAGCTCGGCTTCCCCTACGCCAGGGCGGTGGAGGCGGGCATCGACTTCGCCCTGACGGACATTTCCTGCAAATACCGGGCCATGACCCGCTTCGGCGAGGAGCTGGCCATCACGGTATCCATCCGTCGCCTGTCCCCGGCCAAGCTGGAGCTGGGCTACGAGATGCGGGAGGCGTCCACCGGGGAGCTGAAGGCGGAGGGCACCTCCGGCCACTTCTTCTATGACCGGGCCAAGGGCCGGCCGGTGGCGCTGAAAAAGGCCCTGCCGGAGGTCTACCGGCTGCTGGAGGCCCTCACCACCCCTGACTGAGAGAGGAACGAACTATGGAACAACGGCAAGTCAAAATCACCACGGAATTCATCAAGCTGGACGCCCTGCTCAAGTTTGAGGGGCTGACGGGCACCGGCGGGGAGGCCAAGGAGCGTATACAGGACGGCGAGGTGCTGGTCAATGGCGAGATCTGCACCATGCGGGGCCGGAAAATCCGCCCCGGCGACACCGTTTTGCTGGACGGCGTGACACTGAAAGTGGTATGATTGTCCACTCCATTGCCCTGGATTTTTTTCGCAACTACGTCCACCTTGACGCCCGTTTTTCCCCGGAGGTCAACGTCATCTACGGCGAGAACGCCCAGGGAAAGACCAATCTGCTGGAGGCGGTGGCCTATCTGTCCACCGCCTCCTCCCACCGGGCCCGGTACGACCGGGAGCTCATCCAGTTCGGCGTGGACCATGCTTTTGTGAAGGCGGAGGTATCCGCCCGTGGGCGGGACTTCACCCTGGAGGCCCGTCTGGGCCGGGGGGTGCGGCGGCAGCTCTACTCCAACGGGGTGCGCCTCAAGTCCGCCGGGGAGCTGTCCGGCGTGCTCAACACCGTGCTCTTCTGCCCGGAGGACCTCTACCTCATCCGGGAGGGAGCGGCTACCCGGCGGCGCTTCCTGGACGGGTGTATCTGCCAGCTCCGGCCCAAGTACGCCGAGGCCCTGGCGGAGTATCGCCGCCTTTACGAGCATAAGGTCCGCATACTCCGGGACTGGGAGGAGCACCCCTCCCTGCTGGACACCCTGGACGAGTTCAACCTGCGCATGGCCCAGACCGGGGCCCTGCTGATCCACTACCGGGCCCACTTCGTCAAGCGCCTGCGGGAGGTGACACCCCCCATCCATCTGGACTTTTCCGGCGGGCGGGAGGAGCTGGGCCTGGCCTATGAGACGGTATCCACCGTCACCGACCCGGAGGACAGCCCCCGGAGTATCCTCCCCCAGCTTTTGGCCCATCAGGAGAGCCACCGGAAGGCGGAGCTGGAGTCCCGCCAGTGCCTCTCCGGCCCCCACAAGGACGATCTCACCGTGGAGCTGAACGGCATGAGCGCCAAGACCTTCGCCTCCCAGGGGCAGACCCGCACCGCGGCGCTGTCCCTCAAGCTGGCCTCCCGGGAGATCTTTTATCAGGAGACCGGCGAGTGGCCGGTGCTGCTGCTGGACGATGTGCTCAGCGAACTGGACGCCCGGCGGCAGGAGTTCGTGCTCCGGCGCATCAACGGCGGGCAGGTGTTCATCACCTGCTGTGAGGACGCCCGGCTGGAGGGGCTGGAGGAGGGGAAGGTCTTCCACATTCACGGCGGGGCGCTGAAGCCATAGGGGAAGGTGTCCGTACCCCCTGCCCATATAGGGCGGGATAACGGCGGCCCGTGCAATCCTTCATTCCACACATGGACGCATCCAAGGAGAAGCATATGCCCATTATTATCGGTATCTTTTGTGCGCTGCCCTTTCTGGCGGGGCTGATTGCAGAATATCTGGTGTGCCGGCTGACCCGGCGGCGTTGGTGGAAGCTGCTTCCCCCGGCGGCGGCCGTCGCGCTGACGGCTGCGGTGGCTGTGGGGCGGGCCGGAGTTTGGGAGTCCGACCAGTCTCCGCTGACCCAACTGCTCTTTGTGCCGGGATTGCCGGCGCTGTTTGCCCTTCTGGGCCTGTTGGCGGGCTGGCGGCTGTGGAAACGGCTGTGGGGCCCGCGGGTGGTAAAGGATAAGGGGGCTCGCTGAATGTATCTGCATCTGGGCCAGGGCGTTGTGGTACCCTACCGGGACGTGCTCGCCCTATTTGATCTGGACAACACCAGCGCCTCCCACCTGACCCGCAGGTTTCTGGAGCGGGCCGAGCAGGCCGGCCGGGTGGTCAACGTGGCGGAGGATCTGCCAAAGTCCTTCGTCCTCTGCCGCCCGGCGGGCGGGGAGGCCACCGTCTATCTCTCCCAGTTGTCCACCGCCACGCTGCTCCGGCGGGCGGAGAACAACAGCTTCGAATAAACAACCCAAACGGGCCGCCGGAGGCGGCTCCTGCGGCGGGGCCGCTGGGGCGGCCCCTGGCCGCCCGGATATCCCAATGGAGGTTTTCAAATGTCTGAAGAATTCGAGAACAGCACTACCCAGGTGGAGCACGAGTACGGCGGCTCTGAGATCCAGGTGCTGGAGGGCCTGGAGGCCGTCCGCAAGCGCCCTGGCATGTATATCGGCTCCACGTCGGAGAGCGGCCTGCACCACCTGGTGTACGAGATCGTGGACAACTCCATCGACGAGGCCCTGGCCGGCTACTGCGACGAGATTACCGTCAAAATCGGAGAGGGGGACATCATCACCGTTATCGACAACGGCCGCGGGATTCCCGTGGATATCCAGCCCCAGACCGGCCTGCCCGCCCTGGAGGTGGTGTTTACGATCCTCCACGCCGGCGGCAAATTCGGCGGCGGCGGCTATAAGGTGTCCGGCGGCCTCCATGGCGTGGGCGCCAGCGTGGTCAACGCCCTGTCCGAGTGGCTGGAAGTGCGGGTTCACAAGGAGGGCAAGGTCTACGAGATGAAGTTCTCCCGGGGCAAGGTGACCCAGCCCATGCAGGTGGTGGGGGACACCGACCGCCACGGCACCGAGGTGGTGTTCAAGCCCGACCCCGAGATGTTTGAGATCACCGAGTACAGCTACGACACCCTCCACACCCGCATGCGGGAGGAGGCCTTCCTCAACGCCGGACTGAAAATTCATACCATTGATGAGCGCCCCGGCCGGGAGCAGGAGGACACCATGCACTACGCCGGCGGCATCCGGGAGTTTGTGTCCTTCCTCAACCAGTCCAAAGACCCGGTCCACCCCGATGTGGTCTACATGGCGGGACAGAAGGACGACGCCATGGCGGAGGTGGCCTTCCAGTACAACGACGGGTACAGCGAGAACATCGTCTCCTTCGCCAACAACGTCCACACCCCGGAGGGCGGCATGCACGAGGAGGGCTTCAAGCGGGCCCTGACCACGGTGCTCAATAATTACGGCAAGAAGATGAAGATTCTCAAGGACGATGACAAGGTATCCGGCGAAGACTGCCGGGAGGGCATCGCCTGCGTCATTTCCGTCAAGCTGACCGAGGCCCAGTTCGAGGGCCAGACCAAGGCCAAGCTGGGCAACAGCGAGATCCGCACCCTGGTCAACAACATTGTCACCGACAAGCTCTCCGAGTATCTGGAGGAGAACCCGGCGGTGGGCCGCGCCATTCTGGACAAGGCCCTCATGGCCAACCGGGCCCGGGAGGCCGCCCGCAAGGCCCGCGAGTCCATCCGCCGCAAGACCGCCCTGGGCGGAGCCGCTATGCCGGACAAGCTGCGGGACTGCAACGAGGTCAACCCGGAGCTCACCGAGCTCTACATCGTCGAGGGCGACTCCGCCGGCGGCTCGGCCACCCAGGGCCGGGACTCCCGCTTCCAGGCCATCCTCCCCCTGTGGGGCAAGATGCTCAACGTGGAGAAGGCCCGGGCCGACAAGGTCTACGGCAACGACAAGCTCACCCCCGTCATCACCGCCCTGGGCGCGGGCATTGGGGACGACTTCGATCTGGAGAAGCTGCGCTACCACAAGGTCATCATCATGGCCGATGCCGACGTGGACGGCTCCCACATCCGCACGCTCCTGCTCACCTTCTTTTTCCGCTTCATGCGGCCCCTCATTGAGCATGGCTATGTCTACGCCGCCGTGCCCCCCCTGTTCAAGCTCAGCCGCGGCAAGACCACCCGCCTGGCCTTCTCCGAGGAGGAGCGGGACGCCATCTCCGCCGAGCTGCGGGGGGACAATCCCAACGCCAAGGTGGACATCTCCCGGTTCAAGGGCCTGGGTGAGATGAACCCCCATGAGCTGTGGGAAACCACCATGGACCCGGAGCGGCGCACCCTCAAGCGCATCGAGCTGGACGACGCTGTCCGGGCCGACCAGACCTTCACCGTCCTCATGGGGGAGAAGGTGGAGCCCCGCAAGGAGTTCATCGAGCGCAACGCCAAGTACGCCGTCAACCTGGACTATTAAGGGATTGGGGAACGGACAACGTGGCCGGAACGCGTATCGTAGGGGCCGATGCCCACATCGGCCTGACGTTCCGGTGCCGCCCAGGCAACAAAAATGGGCGGATGAAGGCATCCGCCCCTACAAAGGAAAAAATCGCCGGGAACAGCGAAACGCCCACCCGCAATTTGTGGGGGGGGCCCTTGCGGCCGCCCGCCGTGAACCACCCTATCACGAAGATTGTGAGGCAGATACATGAGTAAAAAGCCACAGTATGATCCGGAGGAAATCCGGTTTCCAGACCAGAAGATAGAGACCTCCTATCTGGTGCACGAGATGGAGCAGAGCTACATCGAGTACGCCATGAGCGTCATCGTGGGCCGGGCGCTGCCCGACGTGCGGGACGGCCTGAAGCCGGTCCACCGGCGCATCCTCTACGCCATGTATGAGGATAATCTGACCGCGGACAAGCCCTTCAAGAAGTCGGCCACCTGCGTGGGCGACGTGCTGGGCCGCTACCACCCCCATGGCGACGCTTCGGTGTACGACGCCCTGGTGCGCCTGGCCCAGGATTTCTCCATGCGCTACCCCCTGGTGGACGGCCACGGAAACTTCGGCTCCATCGACGGCGATCCCCCGGCCGCCTACCGTTACACCGAGGCCCGCATGGCCAAGATCTCCGACGAGATGCTGCGGGAGATCGAGAAGGACACGGTGGACTGGGACCCGAACTTCGACGAGAGCCGGAAGGAACCCCGGGTACTGCCCTCCCGGTTCCCCAATCTGCTGGTCAACGGCTCCTCCGGCATCGCCGTGGGCATGGCCACCAATATTCCGCCCCACAACCTGCGGGAAGTGATCAATGCCACGATCTGCGTGCTGGACAACCCGGAGGCGGAGCTGTCCGACCTGATGGAGCACGTGAAGGGCCCCGACTTCCCCACCAGGGGGATCATCATGGGCCGCTCCGGCATCCGGGCGGCCTACGCCACCGGCCGGGGCCGGGTGTGCGTCCGGGCCCGCACCGAGTTTGAGGAGTTCGGCAACAACCGTACCCGCATCATCGTCACAGAGATCCCCTACCAGGTCAACAAGCGCATGCTCATCAAAAATATGGCCGACCAGGTGGAGGACAAGCGGCTGGAGGGCATCTCCGACATCCGGGATGAGTCCGACCGCAACGGCATGCGGGTGGTCATCGAGCTCAAGCGGGACGCCAATCCCCAGGTGGTGCTCAACCGCCTGTTTGCACAGACCCAGCTCCAGACCACCTTCGCCATCAATATGCTGGCCCTGGTGCAGTCCGGCGGCCAGCCCCAGCCCAAGATCCTCTCCCTGCGCCACATCCTGGACGAGTACATCGCCTTCCAGGAGGAGGTCATCGTCCGCCGCACCCGCTACGATCTGCGCAAGGCCCAGGAGCGGGCCCATCTGCTGGAGGGCCTGCTGATTGCCGAGGACAACATTGACGCGGTAATCCAGACCATCCGGGAGAGCTACGACGACGCCAAGGAGAACCTGATGAACCGCTTCGGCCTCAGCGACGTGCAGGCCCAGGCCATCCTGGACATGCAGCTCAAGCGGCTCCAGGGGCTGGAGAAGGAGAAGCTGCAAAACGAATACAAGGAGCTGGAGGCGCGCATCGCCTACTTCAATGAGCTGCTCTCCAGTGAGGAGAAGATCCGTGGCGTGCTCAAGGACGAGCTTACCGCCATCCGGGACAGGTACGGCGACGACCGGGTGACCGAGATCCAGGACGTGGAGGACGAGATCGACATCGAGGATCTCATCGAGGAGGAGGAGTGCGTCTTCACCCTCACCGCCGGCGGCTACATCAAGCGCACCGCCGCCTCCACCTACAAGGCCCAGCGCCGGGGCGGCAAGGGCATTACCGCCATGTCCACCAAGGAGGAGGACTATGTGGACACCGTGTTCACCGCCTCCACCCACGATTTCATCCTCTTTTTCACCAACAAGGGCAGGGTCCACCGCAAAAAGGGCTATCAGATCCCCGAGGCGGGCCGCACCGCCCGGGGCACCAACCTGGTCAATGTGCTGCCCATCGAGCAGGATGAAAAGGTCACCGCCATGATCCACCTGCGGGAATTCCCCGAGGACCGCTATCTGGTGATGGTCACCCGCAGCGGCACCGTCAAGCGCATCCAGCTCTCCTCCATCTACACTGCACGCAAGGCGGGCATCCGCTGCATCACCCTGGACGAGGGGGATGAGCTCATCTGCGTGCGGGAGACCGACGGCGACCAGGCCATCCTGATCGTCACCCACGACGGCATGGCCATCTGCTTTAAGGAGACCGACGTGCGCTGCATGGGCCGTGACGCCGCCGGCGTCCGGGGCATCAACCTGCGCCCCGGCGACTACGTGGTGGGGGCCGCCCGGGCCAAGCGGGACCACCAGGTGTTGATGATCACCGAAAACGGCTACGGCAAGCGCACCGACATGGACGAGTATATCCGCGCCGACGGGCCCCAGAAGCGGGGCGGATTTGGCCTGAAGGGCTATAATGTCACCGAGAAAACCGGTCCAGTGGTGGGGGTCAAGGTGGTCAGCGACGGGGACGACGTGCTGGTGATCAACGATGCCGGCGTGATCATCCGCATGGCGGCCGCCGGCATCTCCACCTACGGCCGCACCGCCCAGGGCGTCAAGATCATGAATTTGGAGGAGGGGGTCAAGGTGATCTCCTTCGCCCGTACCGACCACGAGGAGGAAGAGGAGGCCGCTGAGGGGGATTCCCCTGCCGTTGGTACAGAGGAGGAGTAAGCCATGCGCCGCAGACGCGTCACTTACCGCCCCAGCAAGAGCCAGGCCGTGTTTGGCGGCGTGGTTGGCATCATCTTTGTATGCATCGGCCTGTTCTTGGTCATTCCCACGTTTGGACTGTTCGGTATTCTGTGGACCCTCATTGCCGCCGGTATCACCGGTATGAACTTTTATCAGGCCTTCGGTAGGGGCTATGTGGGACCAGAAATTCATATAGAGGATGAAAACGGTGAAAAAAGCGGCGGCCTTGAGGAACGCCTACGTCAACTCCAGACCCTCTACGAACAGGGATTGATCACCCAGGAGGAGTACGACCAGAGGCGGCGGGCCATCCTGGAGGATTTGTAAAAGGGTCTCTCTTTCCGCTGTCCATGACCGGAGGAGGATTCCTCTGCCCAGGCGGATCAATAAGGCCTTCCCCTGGGGGAAGGTGCCCCGCAGGGGCGGATGAGGGGAAGGTGGGGCGACATACAGGGTGAGAAAGCGCCGTGCGCCTTTGCGCAGCGGCTTCGGAAACATGCCGCGAGAGAGGAAAATCATCTTTGGTATGACTTTCTGCGGGCGTATCCGGTCCCATTCCACCGGCAAAAGGTATTTGGCCCCTATATTGTGGATTTTTACTGCCATAAAGTCAGGCTTGTTGTAGAGCTGGACGGCGGGCAGCATTATGAGCGTGAGAGACAGAAGGCGGATCTCACACAAACCGGGTAGTTGCGGGATGTGTGGAAGCTCAATGTTCTGCGCTTTCCAAATACGGAGATCAAAGGAAAGTTTGAAGGTGTGTGTAAAGCCGTTCACTTGGCGGTTGAAGGGGCGTTCCCCTCATCCGTCACGGCTGCACCGTGCCACCTTTCCCGAGGGGAAGGCCATAGGAGATTTATGAAAACAGTCACGATCTATACCGACGGGGCGTGCTCGGGCAATCCGGGCCCCGGGGGGTGGGGGGCTATCCTGCAATACGGGGAGTTCCGCAAGGAGCTCTCCGGCGGGGAGCCCCACACCACCAACAACCGGATGGAGCTTACTGGCGTCATCACTGCCTTGGAGGCGCTGAAGGAGCCCTGTGAGGTGGAGCTCTACTCCGATTCCAAGTACGTCATTGACGCCCTGCAGAAGGGCTGGGCCAAGGGCTGGAGGGCCCGTGGGTGGATCAAGTCGGACAAGAAGCCGGCCCTTAACCCCGACCTGTGGGAGCGGCTTCTCGCGCTGTGCGAGCGCCACACCGTCCGTCTCCACTGGGTCAAGGGCCACGCGGATAATCCCCATAATAACCGCTGTGACGAGCTGGCGGTTGCGGAGAGCAGAAAATATAAATAAGCCCTTGGGGCCCCGCTCTAGCGGGGCGGCGCTTGCGCCGTACATAACACTTCATGTGCACAGGGCGCGCCACGAAACGGTGCAAAGGCTCAGGCACATGAAGTGTTTGCGCATGTGGGCCGTACCGGCCTACGCGCTGTCATCCCATGGCCGTGCCGCTGTAAGCGGGCACATGGCCAATTCTGCGATGCTTTTGCATAGCAAATAAAGCGGGGCTTCCGCCAGTTGGGGGTCAATCCCCCCGGACAGCGTATTGCGTTACGGCCACCGCAGGGACGGCCCTTGTGGCCGCCCGCCGTTTTTCAGAGGAGGACATGATGAAAATTGCCATTGTATATGCCAGCGAGACGGGCAACACCGCCCAGACTGCCCAGGCCATCCGCGAGGGATGTCAGGGCCATGAGATTGTGGCCTTCGGCCCGCTGCCCAGGGACGTGGGGGAGGCGGAGCTGATCTTTGTGGGCTCCTGGACGGACAAGGGCACCTGTGCCCCGGTGGTAAAGGAGTTTTTGCAGGGACTCCACGGGAAGCGGGTGGCCCTGTTCGGCACGGCGGGTTTTGGCCTGTCTGAGATGTATTTTGCCTCTCTCTCCGACCGGTTCCGGGCGGAGGTGCCGGAGGAAAATCAGGTGTTGGGTACCTGGTTCTGTCCGGGGCGGATGCCCCCTGCCGTCCGGGCCCGGTATGAGACTCAGCTCAAGGAGAAGCCAGGCGACGCCCGGCTGGAAAACATGCTCCGGGCCTATGACCAGGCCCTGTCCCACCCCGACGGGACGGACCTGGCGGATGCGCGGGCCTTTGCCGCCGCTATGCTGGCCAAATAAAAAAGAGCTCCGCCATATGGCGGAGCTCCTTTTTTGCATTTAAAGGGTGCGGATGGGACGGCAGGGGTTGCCGACGGCCACAACCCCCTCGGGAATGTCATGGACCACCACGCTGCCCCCGCCGATGACGGCGCGGCTGCCGATGGTGACGCCGGGCAGAACGGTGACGCCCCCGCCGATCCAAACGCTGTCCCCCACGGTGATGGGCTTGGCGTACTCCAGCTCCTCGTCCCGGAGGGTGTGGTCCAGGGGGTGGGCGGCGGTGTAGAAGCCGCAGTTGGGGGCCACCATGACGTTGTCGCCGAAGGTGATGGGGGCGCAGTCCAGCATCACGCAGTTGTAGTTGCAGAAGAAGTTCTCGCCGATGGTGATGTGCCGGCCGTAGTCGCACCAGAAGGTGGATTTGATGGTGAAGTGTTCGCCGGTCCGGCCCAGAAGCTGCTGCAGCAGGGCGCGGGCCTCCTCCTTCTGATTGGGGTTGAGCTGGTTGAGGGCGTGGCAGAGCTCCATGGCCGTCCGGTGCATGGCCTGGAGCTCGCCGTCCTGGGCGTTGTAGAGCTGGCCGCCCAGCATTTTCTGATATTCCGTCATAGCAAATCACCTCAAACAAACGGGCGGGCGCATACAGCGCCCACCCGTCTCATGCCGGTCAGGATTCCGGTTTCGGGCCTTGGGGCCTGTCGCCCTTGGGCTTGCCCCGGTAGCGGCGGCGGTGGGGGCGCTTTTTCTCACCGGTGGGAGGGGCCGCTGTCCCATCGGAGGCCGGGGATGGTGCGGCGGGCGCCTTGGGCTGCTTTTCCGGCCGGAGCGGACGCTGCTGCTCCCCCTTTTGCTTCTGCCTGGGGGGCTGAGTCTGCCTGCCCTCCTCGGCGGGCTTTTTGGCGGCGGGCTCGGCGGACGGCCTGCTCCCGCCCCGGCCCCGGCGGCCCCGGCCGCGGGGGCGGCGCTCCCCTCCCTCGGCGGGCTTCTCCGGCTCGGCGGGGGCGACGCCCAGGCCGCTGAGGGCGGCATCCACGCTGCCCACCAGACTGCGGGGCTCCTCCGCAGGGGTGATCTTGCGCAGCTTGGCCAGCTCTTCCGGGGGAGGGGGCACATAGCCCTCGGGCAGTTTCCCCTTGCCGTTGCGGACCACGCAGATCTCGCAGTTGTGGAAACACTTGGGGGCCTCGGGCTGCTCCTCCAGCCGTACCTTCACGGTCTCCTTGAGCAGGTTGACCTGAGAGACGGTGCCCACCCCCTCCGGGGTCTCCACAAAGGACTCGTTCTTGGGCATGCGGCGCACCGCGTCCTCATAGGCCTCCTGCTCGTATTTCAGGCAGCACATGAGCCGTCCGCAGGTGCCCGAAATCTTGGTGGGGTTGAGGGACAGGTTCTGGGTTTTGGCCATCTTGATGGACACCGGCTGAAACTCGTCCAGGAAGGTGGCGCAGCAGAAGGGCTTGCCGCAGATGCCTAGGCCGCCCAGCATTTTGGCCTCGTCCCGGACGCCGATCTGCCGCAGCTCAATGCGGGCGTGGAATACCCCAGCCAGATCCTTGACCAGAGCGCGGAAGTCCACCCGCCCCTCGGAGGTGAAGAAAAAGAGGATCTTGTTCCCCTCAAAGTTGTACTCCACCTCCACCAGCTTCATATCCAGGCCATGGGCGGCGATCTTCTCCTGGCAGATGGAAAAGGCCCGCGCTTCCTTCTCACGGTTCTTCGCCACGGTGTCCAGATCCTTCTCGGTGGCCAGGCGGACCAGGGGGCGCAGCGGCTGTACCACCGCCTCGTCCTCCACCATGGTGTTGCCCTGGGTACACTCGCCGTACTCCAGGCCGCGGGAGGTCTCGATAATGACCCCCTGACCGGGGGCCACGGCCTGTCCATTGGGGTCAAAATAATACTGTTTGCCTCCGCTTTTGAAGCGGACGCCGATGATTTCGGTCATGATTACCTCCGCATCAGGTGTATGGGCGGGGTCGGGCCCGCCCGGTCATAGGGTGCTCAGTGCCGCCCCCAGCCAGCCGGCCAGGTGCCCGGCCCCCACATTGGAGCCGCAGGCGGCGCGCAGCCGCTCCAGCACGCCCACCGCCTGGGTGAGCTGCCGGGGGGAGAGGGCGCGGGCGGCGCGCTCCGCCGCCTCACGCCGGCGGGGGTCGGACTCCCGCAGGGTTCCGGCGGAGCAGACGAGGGCATCCCGCAGCAGGAGAACGCCCTCGTCCAGCAGGGCGCGCAGCTGCTCCCGGTCCCACTTCTCCAGGGCCACGCAGTGCTCCAGCAGGGCCAGCTCGTCACCGCCGTCCAGGCGGCGCACCAGCTCCAGCGCGCCGTCCAGGGCCTGGGTGTCGCCTGCGGCCTGTCCCTCCAGCTCGGCGGCTGCCCGGCCAAGCAGGCCCTCGCAGCGGTCGGCGGCGGCCTGCCGGGCCGCCTGGGGCTGGTCGGGGTAGTGCTCGTCCAGCCAGAGCTCCGCCTCCCGCTGGGTGACGGGGGAGAGGGGGAGATGCTCACACCGGGAGCGCACTGTGGGCAGCAGGGCGGCGGCGTTATCGGTGAGCAGGAGAAAGGCGGCGTAGGCCGGGCCCTCCTCCAGAAGCTTGAGCATGGCGTTCTGGGCGCTGGCGTTCATGGTCTGGGCGTTCTCCAGGATGTAGACCTTGCGTTCGGCCTCGTTGGGCCGGATGTAGGCGTCGGCGCGGAGGGCGCGCACCTGGGCCACGCTGATATCCTTCCCGTCGTCCCCCACCCGCACGATGTCGGGGTGGATGCCCCCCTCCGCCTTGCGGCAGCCGGCGCAGGACAGGCAGGGCAAAGCGCCGCCCCGGCGGTCGCACACCAGGGCGGCGGCCAGCAGGCCCGCCAGGGTCCGCTTGCCGGAGCCCGCCGGGCCGCTGAGGATGTACGCGTGGGAGAGGCCCCGCCGGGCCGTCTCCAGCTCCAGCTGCCGCTTCAGCGGGGCGTTGCCCGCCAGCCGGGTCAGGTTCATAAAGACTCAGACCCGCTCAAACCGCTCGATATCCACCACGAAGATGGTGGCGCCGCCCACCACGACCTCCACGGGCATGGAGGGGTAGTAGCCGTAGCTCATCTCGGTGGTGGTGGGGATCATTTGCTTGCGGCTGTGGGAATGCTCCCGGATGATGTCGATGACGGTCTGCACCTTCTCCTCGTCCACGCCGATGAGAATGGTCACGTTGCCCGCCATCAGAAAGCCGCCGGTGGTGGCCAGCTTGGTGGAGGAGAAGCCCTTCTTGGTCAGGGCCTGGGTGACGGTGTTGGCGTCATCGTGATTGATAATCGCAAGAATCAGTTTCATTGCTTTTCCCTCCTGAAGGAAAGACGCTCCTTTGCTCATTCTATGAGGCACACACAGGTTCGGAAACAACCTCAACGTCTTCCAGTGTATTATAACCTATTTGTTTCAAATAAGCGATAGTTTTTTTGCAAATTCGCTCCCCAGGCGCGAAAACAGGTACCCCGGGGGGATAGGGGGCCACCTGCTGGGCGCAGATGCGTCCCTCCGCGGCGGACAGGGGGAGGGAAATCCGG
>NZ_CAXSQB010000016.1:0-77520 GCF_964239415.1 Clostridium sp. ATCC BAA-442
GTGGGCCGGTTTCAGGTGGCGGGCGGGCCAGGGCCCCGCCCAGACGGGAAACCGCCCCGTTGGGGCCGGTTTCGCCCCAGTTTGGGGCGTTTGATTTTAGTACGAGGATAAAGGGAGGTGGTCGCAAGCGCCCGCCTCCCGGCCACAAAGCCCCGCAGTGCGGGGCTTTCCCGGGTTTCAGCCCAGGTGGTCGGAATGGGAGGTTCCGGCCGTTTGGGGTGGTCGGGTTCAGATAAACACTTACTGCGCCAGCGAATTCCGCTGTGTCGCAGGCAAAAAAGCAGAGGTGAAGAAAATGGAGGAGCACGACAACAAAAAGCGCACCGCCGTCTGGCTGACACCCGGCGTGATCCGCCGGATGGACGGCTGGCTGGAGGAGGACAACTGCAAAACACGCAGTGAATTTATTGAAAAGGCCCTGCGGTTCTACATGGGTTACCTGGCCACGGAGGACACCTCAGAGTACCTCTCCCGTGCTTTGGTGGACACCCTGCGGGGAACCCTAGCGGACAACGAGAACCGGTTGCGTACTTTGCTGTTCAAGCTATGCGTGGAGGTCAATATGATGGGCCACACCGTGGCCGCCCACTTCCGGGCGGACCCGGTGAACCGCCGGGAGCTGCGGGCCTACGCAGTGGATGAGGTACTGCGCACCAACGGGAAGATCAGCTTTGACGACGCTCTAGACCTCCAGCGCCAGATCTTTCCTGATGGCAAATGAGCCGCGTCCGGTTCATGTCCCCCTACCTGAAGGGCGGAAGGGACACAGCCAAGCTGTCCAACCGGGCCAGCTACATCGCCACCCGCCCCGGTGTGGAGGTGCTCAGGGGTGAACAACAAGACCAGCCTGCTACGAAAAAGCAGCAGGCTTATATTCAGCGCCTCCTCTGTGACTTCCCCGGTGCGGAGGAGCTGCTGGAATACGAGGACTACCAAGCAAGTCCCACCATGCAACACGCCAATGCCTTCATCCGTCAGGTGCAGGAGGACTTCGCGGAGCCCATGAGCCGGATGGAGAACTACCTGGACTACGTGTCCCACCGCCCCGGCGTGCAGATGGACGGCGAGCACGGCCTGTGGTGCGCCGATGGTAAGGTGCGCAACCTCTCCCAGGCTGTCCGGGAGGTGGCGAAGTACACCGGCAGCGTGTGGACGCCGGTAGTGGCCATCCGCCGGGAGGACGCAGAGCGGCTGGGCTACAACGACGCGGACAGCTGGCGGGAGCTGGTGTGTGCCTGCGCACCGGAGATCGCCAGGGGGTACAAAATCCCGCTGGAGCATCTCCGGTGGTATGCTGCCTTTCACCGCAAGGAGGGCAGCGTCCACATCCACATGGTGGTGTTCTCCTCCGATCCCAAGGAGGGCTACCTCACCAGGCAGGGTATCCAGCAGGTGAAGTCCGCCTTCGGCCGGCGGATCTTCCAACAGGATCTGCTCCACATCTACGAACAGAAAACCGAGTACCGGAATACCCTGAGCCGGGATGCGGAGCGCACCATGGCAGAGCTGATTGCGCAGATGGAACAGGGTCAGCTCCAAAACGAAAATTTGGAGCGGCTGATTCTGGAACTATCCCGTCGCTTGCAGAACACCAAGGGCAAAAAGGTGTACGGCTACCTGCCGCCCGTAGCCAAGGCAATGGTGGACGCAATCGTGGATGAGCTGGCAAAGGACGAGCGTGTGGCGGCCGCCTATGACCTGTGGAACCAGATGCGGGAGGAGCTCTGCCGCACCTACTCTGAGCAGGTGCCGGAGTGCCTGCCCCTCTCCCGGCAGAAGGAGTTCAAGTCCGTGCGCAACATGGTCATCCGGGAGGTGTTCAAGCTTGGGCAGAATGAAATCCGTAGCTCGGGCGCGGAGGAACCTGCTTCTATACCGCAGGATACTCCTCCCGCGTCGTCCGGCACACAGCCGGAGACGCATAGCTCTCAGCCAAAAGCTATACCTCATCAGCAAGCACAGAGACAGCGGGCGGCATCTCATGCGGATACTGCCCGCTGTGTCCTCCAACTCTTCCACAACATGGGCCGCATCTTCCAGGAACAGTCCGCCGCGGACACCATCCAAGCCGGCCTGCACATTGACAAGAAGCGCCGCCGGATGCTCCGGGAGAAGCGCATGGCCCTGGGTCACAAGGCGGATGACCACGAGGGCTCCCCTCAGCAGCATCAGCGGTGAAGCAAGGGGCTGCCGTTCACTTGGCAGCCCCTTGCGGTTCGTATCACGGTTTCGGTTCCAGAAAACTGATGACCATATCTACCGCCTCGGCGGAGATGTCCTCCGGAGCACGCTCCACAAAGGAGGCATGGCGGCTGTTCAGATCCAGCATCCGGGCCTGGTCACACAGGATGACCCCGTCCGTCCTGGTGCGCTCATCCAGCCAGAGGTGGAATGGGTGGCCCCGGTCTGTGTGAGTGATGGGGCACACCATGGTCAGGTTGCTGACCCGGTTAAACAGGTTGTTGCTGACCACAAGGGCAGGACGGCGGCCTTTCTGTTCATGGCCGGACTGGGGATCAAAGTCCAGATAGACGATGTCACCCTGTTCAAAAATCGTCACCATGCCTCAGAGCCCTCCGCCTTCCCCCAGTCCAGCTCTTCGGCCTCAATTCGGCCGATCTGGTCAATGTGCTTTCCGTAGAACGCGGTGAGACGCTCTTCCAGGGTACGGTGCGGGGTGGCAGAGGCACGCCGGATGTTGATGCCATCATCCATCTGCACCAGCTCCACCCGGTCGTGCTCCTTCAGGCCAACCGCATCCAGGAGCGCCTTGGGGATCCGCAGCCCCTGGCTGTTGCCCCACTTTTGGATTGTCGCGTACATGGACAGCACCTCCTCTACTGAGAGTATATACGAAGTATAAACCAAAGTCAACCGTTTGATCCGAGGTGAAATCCACATGGGAACCTATATCCACTTTACCGACGAGCAGAAGGAGCGGGCGAACTCTGTTGATCTGGAGGAATTCCTGCGGCGGCAAGGCGAGAAGCTGCTCCGCTCCGGGCGGGAGTCCCGGCTGGCCAGGGTGCACCATATCACCGTCCGGGGCAGCGAATGGTACGACCATATTGCCCGGCGGGGCGGCCACGCGGTCAGCTTCGTTCAGCACTACTACGGGACAACCTATCAGGAGGCCATGGAGCTCCTGCTGGGAAAGAAGTTGGGTGCGGCATATCCCGCCGCGCAGCCAAAGCAGGAGGAGCCGACCAATCCCTTCGCCCTTCCTCCTCCCCACACCGATATGCGCCGGGTGTACGCCTACCTGATGAAGCAGCGCCACATCAGCCGGGAGGTGATCACCCACTTCGCCCGGGCCGGACTGATATATGAGGACGCCCAATACCACAACTGCGTCTTTGTGGGCATGGATGAGCAGGGCGTCCCCCGCCACGCCCATAAGCGGAGCACCAACAGCCAGGGCAAATCCTTCAAGGTCAACGTGGAGGGCAGCAGGCCCCAGTACAGCTTCCACCACGTGGGACAGGACGGCCTGCTCTATGTGTTCGAGGCGCCCGTGGACATGCTGTCCTTTCTGACGCTGTACCCGGACGGCTGGCAGGGGCACAGCTATGTGGCCCTGTGCGGCACCGGCGGCCAGGTCATGCACTGGATGCTGGAGCAGAACACCCGCCTCCATGATGTGGTGCTCTGCCTGGACCACGACGAGCCCGGGCAGACGGCGGCCAGGCGTCTCCAAGAAGAATTGCAGGGAGCAGGATACCACAGCGGCATCCTGCTCCCTGTGCATAAAGACTGGAACGACGACCTGGTGCAAGGGCAGACTGTGACCGGCCCTGAAATGACCATGGGGCAGAGTATGTAGACCGCAGAGGCGTACCGCCCGCCAGGGGGAGGGTACGCCGTACCGCTGGACCGGGGGCCGGTTCATTTTGGCCCGCCCAGAAGGTCACACTGGAAGTAGATTTAAACACAGAGAGCAGACAACAAAGGGATGATTGCAGTGAACAACGACACCTGGATGCTGATCCTCCTGCTGGCGGTGGTATTCGGCGCCCTGGTCGCCACCACCACCTTTTCCGGCCGGGGCAGCCTGGACAGCATCAAGAGTAAAACCGTGGGCGACGGGCAGCACGGCACCGCCCGCTGGGCCACACCGGGGGAAATCAAGAAGACCTTCCGCTCCGTCCCCTTCCAGACCGCGCTGTGGCGGAGGGGGGAATGCCTCCCAGGCGCACAGGGGCTGGTGTTGGGCTGTAGCGGAAAGAAGGGGCAGCTCACGGCCCTGGTGGATTCGGATGACATCCACTGCCTCATGATCGGCGCCTCCGGCGTGGGCAAGACCGCCTTCTTCCTATACCCCAATTTGGAATACGCCTGTGCCAGCGGAATGAGCTTCTTTGCCAGTGACACCAAGGGAGATCTGGCCCGGAACTATGGGGCCATCGCCCGGGACTGCTATGGCTACCAGGTGGCGGTGGTGGATCTTCGGAACCCCACCCGCTCAGATGGCTATAACCTGCTCACCCTGATCAACCACTACATGGACGTATGCCGGAAGGAGCCCACCAACCTGGCCGCCCGGGCCAAGGCGGAGAAGTACGCCAAAATCCTGTCCAAGACCGTCATCAACCCGGATGGGGAGAACTTTGCACAAAATCAATATTTTTACGACGCGGCGGAGGGCGTGCTCACCGCCGTGATCCTGCTGCTGGCAGAGTACTTGCCGCCCAAAAGGATCCACGGGGAACTGCGGGAACGGCGGCATATCGTGTCCGTATTCAAGCTGGTGCAGGAGCTCCTGGCCCCCAGCATCCTGCCCGGCAAGAATGAGTTCCAGCTTCTCATGGACCGGCTTCCAGAGACGCATAAGGCAAAGTGGTTCTCCGGCTCTGCCCTCACCGCCGCTGAGCAGTCCATGGCCTCCGTCATGTCCACCGTCCTCTCCCGGCTGAACACCTTCCTGGACTCGGAGCTGGAGCAGGTGCTGTGCTTCGACAGCACCATAGACGCCGAGAGCTTTGCCGCAAAGAAATCCGCCATCTTCCTGATACTTCCGGAGGAAGATCAGACCAAAAACTTCATGGCTGGGCTGATGATCCAGACCCTGAGTCGGGAGCTGTTCTCTGTGGCGGATGAACACGACGGGAAGCTGCCCAGCCGGGTGGTGTTTTTCTGTGACGAGCTGGGCACCATGCCCGCCTTCGACATTCTGCCCCTGTTCTCCGCCGGCCGCTCCCGGCGGCTGACTCTGGTGCCCATCATCCAATCCCTGGCCCAGTTGGAGAAGAACTACGGCAAGGAGGGGGCGGAGATCCTGACGGATAACTGCCAGGACACCATCTTCGGCGGCTTCGCCCCCAACAGCCAGACCGCCGAAGTGCTGTCCAAGGCTCTGGGTAGCCGCACCGTGTTGAGCGGCTCCATCTCCAGGGGAAAGAACGACCCCAGCCAGAGCCTCCAGATGATAGAGCGCCCCCTCATGACCCCGGACGAGCTCAAGTCCATCTCAAAAGGGCACTTCATCGTCATGAAAACCGGAACCCATCCCATGCAGGCCCGTCTGCGGCTGTTCCTGGAATGGGGAATTACCTTTGGAGAACCATACCAGATACCCCAGCAGGCCGCCCGGAAGGTCTACTACGCCAGCAAGACGGAGTTGACCGATGCCATATACCGGGCATTCCCCGTACCAGCCCGCCAGAACAACTACCGCACACCCAAAAAGGGGGAAACCACGCCATGAGCTATTTTAGTGAGATCTACGGCGACCCGGAGTTGAGCGCCAAGGCCAAACTGGTGCTACTTTACCTCCACGACCGGGCAAATAAGGACGGCGAGAGTTGGTACGCCATCGCCACCATGGCCAAAGACCTGAGCATCTCCCGCTCGACAATAAAACGGGCCCTGGCGGAGCTGATCCGCCGGGGCCGGGTGAAGAAGCATGTGCGGTTTCGCAAGAATGGGGGGCGCACCTCTAATTGTTATTGGATAAGGTAGGGTCAGGTAGAATAAGTTTCGCAAAAATAAAAAGACATGGTTTGCAGATGTCTGGTAGAATGAAGTCGCGACACACCATTCTGAAAGGAGCGAGCAAACCATGCCTGAAAAGATTGTACAGCTGAATGAGGAAGTAATCAAGGGGCAGCTCAAGGAACTTGTGCGTGGCAGCGTAGAGGAGACACTCAACGAGCTGCTGGAGGCCGGGGCAGAGAAGCTGACTCAGGCTGCCCGGTACGAGCGTAATGAGCAGCGCCAGGGGTACCGGAGCGGCCACTACAACCGGAATCTCACCACTACATCCGGAGACGTTACCCTGAAGGTGCCCAAGCTCAAGGGGATCTCCTTTGAGACCGCCATCATTGAGAGACATCGCTGCCGGGAGAGCAGTGTGGAGGAGGCCCTCATCCAGATGTACCTGACCGGAGTATCCGTCCGGCGCATAGAGGATATTACTGAGGCCCTATGGGGCAGCAAGGTGTCTCCGGTAACCAAAGGTGAGCTAAACAAGAAAGCATATGTCCACATTGAGGATTGGTGTAACTGCCCCTTGCAAGGCGGCCTTTACCCGTATGTCTACGTGGACAGGATCTACCTGCGCCGCAACTGGAGCGGAGAGTTTGAGAATGTGGCTATTCAGGTGGCAATTGTGGTTAATGAGGATGGGTACCGGGAAATTTTAGGTGCAACCGAGGGCATGAAAGAGGACAAGCCCAACTGGGCAGCTTCTTCCAGTGGTTCCGCAGCTGCGGTCTGGATGGAGTAAAACTTATTATAGGGGACAGGTGCCTGGGTATGTTGGAAGCCGTGGGAGAAGTGTTCCCTGGAGCCAAGTACCAGCGGTGTACGATCCACCTTTACCGCAATGTGTTCTCGGTGACGCCTCACTCCAAAGTGAAGCTGGTGGCGCAGTTTCCCGGACGGTAACTCTGCCCTCATGTTGGTCTGTGTCCGGCTGCGCCATGTGGTCGGCACCCAATGAGGCAACAAGAAGTACATGAATATGAAGCGCCTGGAGGCTGCCTTGGAGGACACCTCCGCCGTTGCCGGTTGACCACCGATTCACATAACTCTAACTCGTTTTCGACCATTCCGTGATTCACCTTAAACCCTATTACCAGTCCAAATAACAACTTAGAACCAATAATCATAAAGATGTCTTACTATATTTATAAGTCTAACTATCATTTAGCTTCGATTCACCTATATGGCTATACAGGTGTCCCATATATGGTAATCACCTCATCAAGCGAAAGGGTCCCATCCAAAAAAGCCTGGTAAGTATCACAAACCCCTTTCACATTAGTGTCAAAGACGATCTGCTGACCTTTATGCAACCATAAAATCTTATTGCAAAGACTCCGGATCTGTTCGATAGAATGAGATACCAATATTGTAGTAGCTCCACCATTAATAATAGACTTCATTTTTTCCGCACTTTTGGTTTGAAATGCTCCATCTCCGACAGATAGCACTTCGTCCAAAATCAACACATCCGGATCAATGGCTGATGCAATGGAAAAAGCCAAGCGTGCTTGCATTCCTGAGGATAGCTGATTAAACGGACGACCTTCAAAATCCTTCAATTCAGCAAACTCAATGACTTTTTCATACTCCGCATCTAACAGTTGTTTTGTATATCCCAAAAGAGCCCCTCGTAAATATGCATTCTCCTTCACAGTCAGGTTTCCATCAAATCCTGAGCCAAGTTCCAGCAATGCAGCAACATTCCCTTGTACAAACACAGTTCCCTCGGATGGGGCCATAATTCCAGAAACCGCCTTTAACAATGTGGACTTTCCAGAGCCATTGGTCCCAATAATGCCGAGCATATCCCCCTCTTCAAGTTCAAACGTCACATGGTTTACTGCCATAAAATTGACAACTTTATACTGCCTTTTAATATGCTTAATGACCCATTCTTTTAATCCAATGTCTTTAAAATCTCCTGTCTTGTATTGAATAGACACATTCTCCACTTTTAATATTACACTCATAGGTATTCCTCATACATAGTACAGAAATTCGTGATTCTTTTTCTTGTAAATTACAAACCCAAGTATAATCGCCACTGCAGCATATCCGGCCATTAGCAAGTGAAACCATATAGAAGGTACCGCATTTTCCAATAAAATTTTTCTGACATATCGAATAAACAAATACATAGGGTTAAGCAAAAAAAGATTTCTGGAAATTTGTGAAAAGGAATCAATCGAATAAAAGATCGCAGAAAGCCACATTATGAGCTGGCACGCAATGCCCCACAGATATTGCATATCCCTGAAAAAAACAAAACAGGCAGACAAAATGAGAGAAAGTCCTAAATTAAATATAACTAACATCACAACAGGGTATATCAGCATAATCCAATTCCATGTGATGGGTATTCCATCACAAAGGGTAAACACAAAAAGGATACATGTATTAATCAGAAAGTTAATGAGAGAGGATACACTTTTGGAAAAAATGAACATATATTTGGGTACATTTACTTTTGTAAAAATTGATGAGTTATCCAACAGTGCGGTCATTCCCAAATTCGTGGATTCTGAAAAATACGAAAATACTATCTGTCCAATAAACAAATAAACCGCATAGTGGTTGATATTACTGCCGAGCAATTGACCAAATACCAACCACATAATAATCAAATTAAAAAAAGGAGAAAGCATGCTCCATAGCATGCCTAGTACGGTTCGCTTGTATTTAAGCACAAAGTCTCGGTTTACAAGCTGAGAAAACAAAAATTTATACTTCGTTATTTTTTCAAGGCTTTTCTGTTCTGTAATTAATAATATGGCAGCAAACATCATCACAGTAATAATAGTAAAAATAAGAGTATAGTGTGGAAATGCTTCGCGGGATATCATGGTGCTGATAGAAGAAGTATTCGGTATCGAAATAGCCGTTTGCATACTCTTCCCATAAGTGTCAACATCTTGTGACCATGTTTCGGTTTCAATCCTTACCATTCCGCTCCAAGGATAGGAATTAAATAGGATCTGCCGGTTTTCATCTACAGGAATACGGAAAGTAATACTTTGAGTAATGCTCTCATCTTGCCTCTCATCTCCAGGAAACCACCCAAAGTGAAGTGCGTGCGTATTAGAATCTCCTTCGTATGAGACCCACTTTCCATCTACGACCTCAGTGAATGGTGTATATATTCCGTTTACCGACAAACCCGTTGTCAAAACATGATCACCAGATGACTGCTCATTGTGTGTTCCTAGTGCAGTAAGGGTTAAAAGTTCTGTGTGTGGAACAATGGTGCTGGCCACTGCGGCAGAAAAAAATGCGCCCCAAATAAGCGCAATCGAAAACCACAGCAAAATGCGCTTAACTCTCTTGTGTAATACTAAAACAGCCAATGCAATGCTTATTACCGGAAATATTATATATAAAAGAAATTCATTTCTCAATGTATCTGATCGTCCTTTCAGAATTTGGATAACCTTAAGACTTCTTGAACTCTATCTTTAAGTTCAGCCAACCTACTTTCTGCCTGATTCTTGTTTTGACCATATGCCGAATAATAAAACTTTACTTTTGGTTCTGTGCCAGAGGGTCTTACCGCAACCCAGGACCGGTCTGGAAAATACAATTTAATAACATTGGAACTCGGTAGCCCATCAATTCCATTTTTATAGTCTATCACACATGATGCACGAGGAAAGCATTTATACGGGTTTTGGCGTAGACCATTCATAATCTCCAGGATTTTTTCTTCTCCCACCTCGCCTTTTAATGTAAATGTTTCCAGATCATCCAGATAATATCCATAATCAAAATAAATACGCTCAATCCAGTCTATTAAAGTAATTCCTATATTTTTAGCGTACGCAGCCATCTCACAAATCAGCATGGACGAAACAACTGCATCTTTATCACGCGCATGAGTTCCAATCAAATAGCCGAAGCTCTCTTCATAGCCCATAAAAAAGCTGTATGCCCCGGTTTCTAGAAAGTGATTAATCTGCTCCCCAATATATTTAAACCCAGTTAACGTATTGATTACCACAAGGCCATTTTTTTTTGCAATCTCCGCACCTAAATCATTCGTAACAATTGTCTTTACAATAGCATGGTTTCGCTCTGTCGGTTTATGCACTTGCAAAAGAAAATCGATCAATAACGCTCCAATTTGATTTCCCGATATTAGCTGATATTTACCACGGTGCCATACGGCAACCCCCACTCGGTCACAGTCAGGGTCCGTCCCTAAAACAATATCATCATTCCTGACAGCAGCCTGCTGAATTGCCATCTCAAGGGCCCCACGCTCTTCCGGGTTTGGAGATTTAACTGTTGGAAAATTACCATCCTCGGTGGCTTGTAACTCTACAACATGTACATTTTTAAATCCATCTCGGTTTAATATTTTTGTTACGGGCAAAAATCCTGTGCCATGGAGTGGCGTGTAGGAGATCTTCAAATCAGCTTTTGCTTCGCTGTTTACAAATACTGATTGTTTTTTTACTTCTTCCAAAAAACCCTCTAACACCTCATCATCCAAATAAGTTATTAATTCAGTAATGGTGTCCTTCGGACTTAAAACAATATCTTTGTAAAGATTTACGTGTTGAATCTCAGCATAGATTTCGTCTGCCGCTTTTTGTGTTATTTGACACCCGGTTTCATCGTATACTTTGTAGCCATTATACTCTTTGGGGTTATGGCTGGCAGTAATAACAATACCTGCCCTGCATTTTAGTCTCCGCACTGCATACGACAATACTGGTGTTGGGGTTATTTTTTCAAAAAGGTAACTTTTGATCCCCTTCTTGCTTAAAATTTGTGCTGTATTCTCAGCAAAAAACCGAGAATTATTACGCGAATCATAAGCAATCACAACACTCGCTTCACTGTAAGCATCAGCATGCTTTAGCAAATAATTTGCGAGTCCCATTGTTGCTTTTCGCACAGTATAAACATTTATACGATTTGTACCCGCTCCCATGGTTCCCCTTAGGCCACCTGTGCCAAAAGTTAGATCTGAACGAAAGCGGTCATAAATTTCATCCCAGGATACCAGAGAACGAACTTCCTCTTTGGTTTCCCTGTCAAACCCATCCCAACTACACCATTTCTCATATCGCTCTTTCGCAGTTTTAATGTAGCTTAAATGTTCTTCCATTTCGAAACCCCTTGTAATACCATGGATTTAGCGGCCAAGCACATCTAGAACTTTTTTCACTATTTTGTCAGACTGCGGTACCTCGTTATAATAGTTAGGGTTGGTTGTTTTTGCCACATCTTCCAGACCAATCCTAGCAATATTTGACCCAGGATTTTTTGTCATCAATTCATATGCAATGTGTTCGGCTGCACCGCAAATTTCACGGCCTGGCTCCACTACAACTCCGTATGGGATCTTCTCTATAATATGCGTATATTGAATTGCATGAAATGGCTTTAACCACATTATATGAATAACATTTGCTCGAATGCCCCTCTTAGCAAGAAGTTCTTTGGCCTTTATTGCATGAAGACGGCATACAGAAATAGCGAAAATATTGATATCCGCTTCCTCATCACAATCATCTTCGAACTCTTCTGTGACTCCATATGTGTCGCGGTATTCACTTACATACATTGGAATATCATCAGACATAAATGTCTGCCATGCTTCTCGATATTCACCCGGCGTAATTGGTGCACATACTCGAAAGCCTGGAAAATGCATAAACATACTGTGCAATACATTAGAATGAGTTGCATCAAAATGGTCATTCGCTAGAGCTCTGATAAATACAGGGGCAGAGATTTGATTTACCTGTTTATATACAGCGGCAAATGCAATAAATGGGCTACCATTCATCAGCATAAAATCCTGAAAACGCACAACAAAAATAGGTCTCCGTCCCACTATGGCACAGCCAACGGCAAAGTCTGCACCAGCAGTTTCTGTCATGGGAAGATCAATAACATTAGGATGATTCGGAATTGTTCCTGCAACACCACCAGGATCAGAAACACACTCGCCAAGCAAGATGCCGTTATTCTTTGTAAGGTGCTGCTCTGTAATCTGCATAATCGTTTCTTTCAAAGATAGGGTTTCCATGCTTCCTCCATTTTTTTCGTTGCTTGCGCATCTATAATTGTTAGTTCGTCCTCAAATCCTCGTTTGATCAATTCCTCACGAATCATTGCAAAGCGATCCCAAGGAGCTGCTCCGTCTACCCCAACGCCTGCATGCCAATAGTTTCGGCAGACATGGCAGTTGATTAAAGCAGGAAGATTGTTGTCAAACTGTTTGATATAGTGCATCAAGGTAAACGGATCATCACTAAGTTCCAGCGCCTGTAGCCCAAATCCTTTTGCAACCTCTACCAAATTCCAGCTTCTTCTTTTACTCTTGGGAGAAAGCACAGATAGATTATTGTCTGTACAAATAAACAAAACCGGTAATTTATGTGTAGCTGCAAATCCATATGCCGTTAGTGCATAATCTTCCTCTGCTGCACCATCTCCAAAGAAGCACAGTGTTTTTTCTCCATTGCCAAGCGCGGCGCCAACCCCTACAGAAATATTTTCACCAATAAATCCAGTATGAGCATATAGCCTACGTCCATTTCCGAAGTATTGAAACGCACCACCAATTTTACCACCGCAACAGCCACTGTCAAGACACATAATTTCATCTCTAAGTTTATCAACTGGGCCGCCTAGGGAGAGATATAGGTCCATGGCACGGTGCTGGGCAAAAATTTGATACATCCACGCTGTTTCTCCAATTGCCGCACCTACACCTTCTTGTCCCGACGACATGTGTATTTTAATGCTAAATTTCCCACTGGAGGAGGCTTTCACAATAAACTGCTCGAAAATTCTTGCTTCAGCCATTTTTTGATAAACTGAAAGTTGTGTCTCTTTGCTAAACTCATCTATTGCATTAGGAATTATATTAAAATTCCTGTAATCTATTTCATTCATTCCAAATTTCCTCTTTTAATATTTTGGTACTCACTGCATAATTGTCGCAGGCCATCTTTTATGGAAATCTTAGGTGTCCAACCAAGTACCCGTAGTTTTTCCACAGAAGAAATCCTATTTGCCATATTTTCTTTTCGATCAGAATTAAAACGAATTGTACCATCATAATGGACCAATTCCTGAATATTTTCTACTATACTTTTCCAACAGCAGGTTTCGAAGCTACCTACATTAATGGTACATAGTTCGTCAGGATGATAGCGCTCCATTATACAAATAATAGCACTCGCACAATCGTCTACGTGCAAAAACTGTTTTTGTGAAATTCCTTCTCCAAAAATATCTAGAAACAGGTCATGCTTTCCTTCACTTTTGGCATCACATATATCCATAACGAGTCGTTCTAACAGGTAAAGATTCTTTCTCCCTGCAAATCCACCATAAATATGAGAAGGCAGGCAGTAAATAAATTCTATACCATACTGTTTGTTATAATATTGGCACAATTTCATTGCAACAAACTTTCCAATAACTGCTGCGTGCATTGGCGGCCTATATCCAGGAAGATTAAACTTCTCCAGACAAGTCTCTTCCATCGGCTCTTCTTGGCCCAGATTCCAGGGATAAAGCATTGCACTACCCAACAGAATCATCTTCTTTACGCCATATACACGTGCAGCCTCAATTATATTGCACTGCATCAAGACATTCATATACAGCTCATCCGCGTCGCCTACCTGTCCGCTTTCAAAGTCAGTAATAGACTTTACGGCGCAGAAAAATACATACTCAGGCCTATGTTTTTCAAAATATGCATTTACTTCCGCCTGGCTCAAAAGCTCCAGATCCGAATGCGTTGTCACGGTTACATTGAGGTATCCGTGTTCAAGCAGCTGCTCATAAATTTTGTTGCCGATCAATCCTTTTCCAATAACTAATACATTGGACTGCTTTTCCATAATACATACCTTCATTTGTTTTTAATAAACGATGCCAAATGCAGGAACCCCTCCGTAACTTCATCAGCCTGCACGTCAGAAAATAAATGAAGTTTATAATCACTATCTAACAATATAGCCGTAATTTGTGCATTTACCTGTTTCTTATCCTTACGGATAGCAGCTATTAAAATTTCCGGGTTTAATATAGCATCGCTCATATCTTCGTCAAGAATAGGTGCAATGATTGTTTCGACTTTCTTGGCAAATGTTTCGGACATCAAGCCACGTTTAACAGAAATCGCATTGGCTACAATGACACCCATAGCGACTGCTGTCCCATGCGGAATTTCATAATGGCTTGAAACTTCAATTGCGTGTCCAAAAGTGTGTGCAAAATTTAACTTAATTCGCTCATTTCTGTCAAATTCATCTGCTTCAATAAATGTTTTTTTAAACATCAGCGAGGATTGGATAAATTTTTTAATCTCAGCCATGTCGCAGTTAATTAAACTGTCCAAGCTTCTCTGAACACTGCACATGGTATCTTCGCCAGCAATGATATTGAATTTTACTACTTCACCTAAACCACTCAATAAGTCTTTACGAGAAAGCGTCTTAAAAAAGTCTGCATAAATAATAATTTCATCCGGCGGAAAAAAGGTTCCTAGTAAGTTTTTATAATTCTTATAATTTAGAGATGATTTCCCTCCAATACAGCTATCACAGGCTGCCAAAAGAGTAGTCGGAACAAACGTCCAATGTATGCCGCGGTATAAAATATTTGCCAAAAATCCAGTTATATCCTGAATAATTCCTCCGCCAAAAGAGAACAGACGCGTGTTGCGCTTACTATTCAATTCAATAATCTTTTCACAAATGGTAAGCGCAGTTTCAATGGTTTTATTTTCTTCTTTCGCCTCCAATAAAAACAGTCTTGCAGGCGGAATCTCTGAAAATGCAGATGTATATAAGTCATAAACCGTTTGATCGATCACAAAAAAAGATGTTTCTGCCGCAGCATATTTAGATATAAAATTAAGCGTATCCTCAGTCTGAACCCCATATGTTTTGGTAGCAGATTTAATTGTCAGCAAGGTGTTCATTGTGCGCAGAAGCCTCCATCAATACTAATTTTCTGCCCAGTTATATACGTGTTTTCGTATGAACCCAAAAAGTAGATAAATCTAGCGATCTCTTCTGGTTGGGCCATTCGCTTTAATGGTATCTGCTGAGAGATTTCATCAATCTGCTTAGGGGTATTATTTTGGCGGGTAAGTTCGGTTAAAGTAAATCCCGGACATACAGTATTAACCAATATTCCGTACTCTCCCAATTCCAGCGCCAGCGAATTTGTGATCCCATGCATTCCATTTTTCGCGGCAGAGTACATAGCACGTCCTTTTTTTGAAACTACCGCCCAAATTGAACCAATATTAACAATCCTACCTATCTGGCTCATTTTTAAATTGGGTATCAAACCCCGCAGCAAAAGAATAGGAGCAATAAGATCAATCTGAAGCATTCGCTCCATCTCGTCATCACTTACATCTTCCAAGCAATTTATGTCATTAATTCCTGCATTATTTATAATGGTATCAATTGGGGTATTCTCTACCCTTGTAAGATAGGCTTTGACTGATTGCTTATCTGATAAATCCAATTCAGCACGAGTAGGTGCAATTACCTGATATCCTTTATTTTTGAAATATTCAGCCGTAGCTTTTCCAATCCCACGGCTTCCCCCCGTTATAAAAGCCACCATATTACTTACCCTGTTCTGCTTTCAATCTATCATTGAGCATTTTAAGCCGCTCACGATCTTCATTCGCCATGCGTTCATAGAACTCACACTTGTTTTTTAAATAAAGAGTTTCAAATTCAACTGCCAGTAAAATGCCTTTGCGAAGTTGAGTAGCATTATCACACGCTTTAAAGACAACCTTACGAGTTTCAAATTTGTCAATATACGGATACATATCAATCAAGAATGGAATTGCCTCAAAGGAAATACCTCCACCCATTCCCACTTTGATGCCACGGTTTCTTGCATGAAGCGCCAGGTCCTTAGTAAGCGTGAACAGTTCTTCAGAATTAATATACTTCCTTGACAGTCCCAGAGAGCCAGACAAATCCACCCGGCCAATGGCAATCGTATTTAGGAAGCCCTCTCCGGCGTCCAAAATCGGCTCTATATTTTCATGGCACGTCTTTGTTTCCGTATTAATAATCCACTCGATATCAGAAACTTCATCCTCATATACTTTCTTAGCAGCTGAAACAAATTTACTCATTGCAAAAGGAGTCTCAATCATGGGCGCCATAATGCCAGCTGCACCTAAAATACGGCATTGGTCCATGTCACGGACTGCTTCGCATCCGCCAATCTTAATAAAAATATCCATATCAGCACGGAATACAATCTCGTTTAGTTTAACGAGTTCGTCAGTTCGAGAGCCCTCTGCCTCAAACTCTGCTTTTACTGCAAGAACACCGTACTCATTTTTTAATTCTTTCAGAATATCAAGCATTCTTTTTTCGGTTTTATTCATTTTATATACCCCTTTCCAATTGTTGCAAATATTCTCGATATACCAGTTCGAGTCCGTGTTTCAGATCAATCCTACTGCTCCAACCAAGTTGATTAATGTTTGTAGAATCCACCATGCGGCGCATCATGCCATCAGGTTTTGTTGCATCACAAACAATATCTCCCTCAAATCCCACAATTTCTTTAATTAATGAAGCTAATTCCAGGATACTAACTTCGCTGCCAACTCCAATATTGATTGGCTGAACACCTGAATAATGTTCCATAAGAAACAAGCATGCATCCGCTAAATCATCTGTATGAATAAATTCCCGGAGTGCTGCGCCGGATCCCCACAAATCAATCTGCTTAAGGCCCTTCTCCTTAGCCTGATGGTACTTCATAATCAAAGCTGGAATCACATGAGATTTTTCTAAGTCAAAGTGATCTCCTTTTCCATAGGCATTTGCAGGAATCGCACTAATAAAGTCAAGCCCATATTGTGTTTTCATATAGCTACAAAGTCGGCTTCCACAGATTTTTGCAAGTGCGTAACCTTCATTTGTAAGCTCAGGTCTTCCTGCTAAGAGGAACTCTTCTTTCATAGGCTGCTCACACTCTTTAGGATACATACAAGCGCTACCCAAGTAGAGCACCTTCTTTACAGCGCAGTTTTTAGCCGCCCACAGCAAATTATTGGCAATCTGCATGTTGACAAAGAAAAAATCTGCCGGAGCTTCTGAATTGGCCTTTATTCCGCCTACTAAACCTGCGGCTATAAACACATACTCTGGCCGCTCTCGCTGAAAAAATTCATTAACTGCTAACTGGTTAGTCAAGTCCAGTTCACCATGAGATTTTAACAGCAGATTGGTGTAGCCTCCCTCTAAAAGTCGCCGAACAATGGCTGAACCAACCAACCCAGTATGGCCAGCAACATATATCTTATTCTCCTTGTTCATATTCCTTCAACACCTTGCAAAGGTAGTCAATCTCTTTTTTCATATTTACCGAATGATTTCCTACAAAAAATCCATTATCGTGGACATAATCTGCATTTACGAGTTCGCCGGAAATCGTTGCATCCATATATTTAAACACGGGTTGCCTAGCAAAATTTCCTGCTACAATAGGTCGCACTTCAATTTCAGATTCATGCAACATACTAATAATTTTATCTCTATCACCAGCATATTGTGGCCTCAGAATAATTGCAAAACCAAACCAAGAAGCATCCCCAATAGCCTGCTGTGTATAGAACTTACTAAACTCACTCATACGCAACTTAAAATATTCCGCATTTGCTCTGCGCTGCTCAACAAATCGATCTAACTTTTTTATTTGTTCAACGGCCAAAGCCCCCTCCATTTCTAACGGCCGAAGGTTAAAACCGGGAACAACAAAGCAAAAACTTTCATAAAATTCATTTTCATTTTTTTGGTGAAGCTTGCTCTGAGCCGGGAGATTGCGCGTCCAGCCATGCGCGCGAATAGACAGCATATAGTGATACAATTCTTCGTCATCTGTAACAACAAATCCGCCTTCCATGGTGCAAAGGTGGTGTGAATAAAAGGTTGAAAAAGTGCCAAACACGCCAAATGTTCCTGCAAATTTTCCTTGATAAGATGCACCCATAGATTCGCAATTGTCTTCCATCAAAACAAGTCCATGTTTCTTGCACAATACAACCAATTTCTCAAAATCATTTGGGTTTCCAAGTAGATTGACCGCAAATACACCTTTTGTTTTTTCTGTAATTGCTTCCTCAAGTTTTATCAAATCCATATTTAAGGTATGCGCATCCACATCAACAAGGCGAGTTTTTAAGCCAAGTTGCTCCAAGGGAAAATAAGTTGTGCTCCACGAAATAGCAGGCGCTAAAATTTCATCTCCTTTTTGGAGCCTTCCTGAATAAACCATGGCGGCAATAGCCAAAAGGTTGGCTGCAGACCCTGAGCTACACATCACCGCATAATTGGAGCCCACTTTTGCAGCAAAGTCCTGTTCGGCCTGTGTAACAAATGCACCCATAGAAAATCTATTTGACTCTATGACTTTGGAAATGGCCGTCAGTTCTTCCTGCCCCCATGTATCATTAGATAAACTGTACTTCATGTTGCTTCTCCCTTCGTCTCATAGCTCAAATATTAGTCAACAGTTCTTTAGCATTTATTTCTTCAATTTATATAGAAGCCAGTTCTTGATAGATTTTAGAATTGTTTTCATTCCAACATGCCCCTGTCGACACTCTTCCAGAAAGAGTTGAGCTGTTGCGGCAGAGCCTGACGCAAGTGTTTGATGCCCATTTCTGTGTTGCAAAAAACGGATCAAGGTGTATTGCTTATAGTCTATCGTTACAAATGTCATATAATCGCAGCCAACCAAAATCTCAAAGCTAGCCGCATTTTCCCCATAACCCAGATGGAAGTCTTCATTGCATTCACTGATATAGCGAAAAGTATCCTGCATCTGAACAAAAGCCTCTTCTTTTGAGGCTGGATCTTGCATTTTAGTCCAAATATTATTGTAAATAAATGCAATATAGTTTCGATAAGCTGTAGCCCATAATTCTACCGTTTCTTCCGGCACAGGTTCGGCAAAAGCTTCTTTGATCACCCTCAGGGAATTTTGGCAGCTATCAATATGCAAATCCCGTTCTCTATGTCGAACCCTATCCAAATCGTCGTATTCGTATTGATATAAAAAATGGTTTACACAGCAAATAGTGGGGTGTCTGCGGTATGCCTGAAAACAAAACAAAGCGTCTTCCGCAGTCTTCATTCCAGTGGCCAGTGACAAGCCGTTTTCCAAAATAAAAGAACGCTTAAACCACTTATTCCACAATGACAAATTATTGCTCTCTAGGCACCGGGCCAAGCCCTCACTTGCATAATAACGGACCTCATCGCGTACCGTAGATGAATGAAAAATATAGTTTGCTACAATAATGTCGCAGGGATTCTCTTGCACACGTTTCATCATATGCTGATATGCATCATCAACTACCACATCATCAGCATCCACATAATGGATATACACTCCCTGCGCAGCCTGTGTGCCTACATTTCTGGCGTTAGAAACACCGCCGTTTTGAGTCAAATAAATCGGTTTAATTGGCGCACCATTTTGGATATAAGGGTCCAGTACCGCAGCTAAATTATCGCTGCTGGCGTCATCTACAACAACGATTTCATAGTTGCTAACTTTTTGTTTTAAAATAGAGTCCAAACATTTTTCGATTTGATGGCTCATGTTATATGCAGGTATGATTACGCTGAGAAATACACAATCCTCTCTATTTTTTTCAGAAAAAGCACCCATATCAGACTCACCCTACCACATATCTTTCTATTTTTTTTTGTGTTTTAGATAAAAGTGATACACCTTTTTAGGAACAACACCCCATTTGGAGTCACCAAATTTTTTAATCCCCATAGCAATGTTCCATATATTAGAATTTTGGTATATTTTTAATGCTTCGCCTCTAGAGCAATATTCATTAAAAATAAACTCAAACTGCTGCGGGCAAGAGACCGGCACAAACCCAGCAGGATTTTTAGACAGTGGATGTGGTCCTTTTTCAATAATATGGCAAAGCCATTTCTCAAATCGATCTACTTCATCAAAGGCAAAATCTTCATTCATTGGTGGCTCCCGAAGCATTTGGAGATACTGTTCCTTATCGTTATCTAATTCAATTACACGTTTGATAACTGCGTCAAAGTCATTATCATAGTCATTGCAATTGATAAATGCCTTAGGATTATAGTATTTTGTGACCTCTGGATTCCCCCAGTAGATCGGGATAGAATGTGATAAAAACGGATCTACAAGTTTTTCTGTGGTATAGCCCGGCATAAAAGCATTTTCAAAGGCAATCGTAAATTTATAATTTTTTAAAAAGTCAAGTTTTCCAACAATCCACGCTTCTGTAGGGGGAACAGTCTCTTTGCCATCTTTGCCTTTTACCCATCGAGGCGCAATGGAATCGCTTGGCATATTATTTAAGACCCTTCCCGGGCAATCCACATGCTTATATTCGGTCATAAGTTTCTGGCAGAATTCCTTACGAACCTTCCATCCGCTATGGGGAAGATCATTCGAATATACAAAATTGCAGAACTTTCGATCAAACATATCATCGGTTACTGCACTAGTATCCTGCATATCTCTAGATAACCCACGCTCAAAAGGGCTGGCAAGAATTGTAGAGATCTGCATATAGCGATCTGCGAATTGAATTGGAGCATGTCCCATGGCATAGTCACAGTCATTGAAATTAGGGACCAGTGGCTCGCCACCCAGGAAAATACGAACACACTGTTTGTCTTTATAGTTTTGGTAGTCATATCCAAACGCGGCATAAAATAAAAAATCCGGCTCATCAGTAAAATTCAAGTTATAATGCTTTTTCAGTAGCCTAACGATATAATTATTTTCTATGTCCAGCTCAGATGGCAAATCTGTAAATTTAACATTAATTGTTTTCACACGGATCCCTCTCTTTTAAGGTACATCTGCGGTATTTTATTAACCTAGATCGGGAGAATAATAACCAAATAGATGGTTCCCACTACTATGACTAATAAAAGGCTTAAAAATACCGCTTGATACTTATACTCCTTTGCCCATGCAAGCATGTGATGCAGATGACACACAGCATAAAATTCTCTATAGCCTAAGGAAAATAGATAGGCAAAAAATACGGAAATTAGAAAAGCTATAATGGCAATTAGCAGCCACTCCTGGATCTGGCTGTCACGTCTCAAATAGTTACAAATTCGGCTCAAAACTAATGAATGCATCAAATAAAACTCAAAAGATATCATTGAAAAAGCATCAATAAGCCGAAAGGGGTTCCGCATTATTGCAGCAAGTGTGGGTGATGAATAGTGAGTCATCCCATTTTGCTGGAAGGCATAAATATATAGCAATGTCAAGATGCAGACAGTGCCCGGCGCTGAATACTGATAAAAGGAGTAAAAACTCCCCCAAAATCCATCTGTCTGACCTGCGACACCATATGCATAAAACATATAGCTAAACAATAGCATGATTCCACAGAGGCCTATACTTGCCACTACTTTTATCCATATGCCTACCGTTCTCTTCTCTCTGCTCTTATCCTCTAGCAAAAATGCAAAGAATACACCTGCTGCAAAAATGCTGATATTTGCATAGGGCGGAGTGTAGACATAATGAAACCAATCTAACTCTGCAAACTTTACATACTGACGCCATACCTCGCCTACAAATAGGCATAATAGGATTGCAAATAAATAGCATAGCGTTTTGAGTGCTGGCCTTTCTTCAAGTCTCTTTGCCTTTTTAATCATATTGGCAAAAAAGCTTACAAGAGGAGCTGAAATATAGAGCCACATCAAGGTAAACACAAACCAAGTAGCCCCTATACCATCAACCGCTGGATTGTTCCAGGTTGAACCATAAATGCATAGAAAAAAATTTTTAATAACAAAAGGATAGGTTGGCAAAAAATCTGGGTAGACAAGTATACAAGTAATAAAAATAAACAACATAGTGGGCAACCAAATCCGAAGTATTTTTTTATAATAATACTTTCCAATATGGGATGGTGTGAATGTATATCTCTTACTTGCAAAACTTTTACCTGCCAAAAACCCGGAAAGAGTATAAAAAACCCACATTGCCGCCCAGGCCGGAGTGTTAAAATAAAAGACCGATTTTCCCAGCCAAACCAAGCCGTTTGAAAATATGTTTGTGTGCGCAATAAACACAAGCATGGTTGCATACACCCGCAATAAATTTAACGGGTCGACTCGATTTGTATAATTTGGGTGTGCTAAATAACCCGTCATTCTGCTAAAGCCTCTTTTTGCACAAGTTTTAAGTCATGCTCTGTCATGATCCGCACCAAATCGTAATAACTTGTCTTTACCGGGTTCCAACCTAATTCTTTACGCGCCTTAGTCGGGTCACCAAGGAGATTTACAACATCTGTCGGGCGGTAAAAGTCCGCGCTTACCTCCACAATAACTTTTCCCGTCGCCTTATCAATTCCTTTTTCTTCTACACCGCTCCCTTTCCACTCCAATTCAATCCCAGCAAATCCAAATGCAAGTGTTGTAAATTCACGCACAGAATGCTGCTCTCCTGTCGCTATCACAAAGTCTTCAGGCTTTTCATTCTGTAGCATAAGCCACATACATTCTACATAATCTTTAGCATATCCCCAATCGCGAAGAGAGTCCAGATTACCCAAATACAATTTTTCCTGCAATCCCATCGAAATTCTAGCCGCAGCCAACGTGATCTTTCGCGTTACAAAAGTCTCTCCACGACGCTCAGACTCATGATTAAATAGTATCCCGTTACAAGCAAACATGTTATAGGCCTCACGGTACTCTTTCACAATCCAGTAACCATACAGTTTTGCAACAGCATAGGGCGAAAAAGGATGAAATGGTGTGCTTTCATTCTGCGGCACGGCCTCTACTTTACCATATAGCTCAGAAGTAGAAGCCTGGTAAATACGGCAACTCTGTTCCATGCCAAGCATCCTGACTGCCTCTAAAACACGCAAAGTTCCAATCGCATCAGCATTTGCAGTATATTCTGGGACATCAAAGGATACTGCTACATGGCTTTGGGCGGCTAAATTGTAAATTTCATTCGGCCTCACCTTTTGTAAAAGTTTGATTATACTTAAAGAGTCTGTCATATCCCCATAATGGACATAAAAATGGGGGTGTCCAAGCAGATGGTCAATCCTCTCTTTTTTCTCTGTAGAACTACGGCGGATTAAGCCGTGTACGTCATATCCCTTCTCCAGCAAAAACTCAGAAAGATAACTGCCATCCTGACCAGTCACACCTGTAATCAACGCAATCTTATCCATATGCCCTTCCTCAATTTCCTTTAAAATAAGTGGGTTTTAGCTTGCTCTTACCAATCAAACGCGATTCGTTCAATATCATCCTCAGCCAGATCCGTCCCAATCTGCACCTCTACAATGTGGAGATCTGTCACTGCTTTAATGGAGTGCTTCATCCCTGCTGTAATATATGCAACATCTCCCTGAGTCACATTTCGCTGATGCCCGTCCAGCAAAAGGATCGCAGTTCCAGAAATAATGGTCCATATTTCATCGCGGTAGTGATGAAATTGATAGCTAATTTTTTGCCCTGCAGATATGTGTAAATGCTTTGTTAAGGACTTCATATTATCTTCATGTATGTTATAGTCCAAAACTTTATAGGTTCCCCACGATCTTTCTTCGTACATCGGACGTTTTTCGAATTTTTCGACATACGGTTTCATAAAGGAACTCTTCCGTTTATCGGCTACCAATATACCATCTGGAGACGAAACAATCACCATGTCTTTGGCACCCAATACCAAAAGAGGCATATCAAGTTCATTAATAACCTGTGTATTTTCTGTTCCTTCTCCAGTTATTACTAGTCCCTGATTTTCCTTCACTTCTTCTGTCAAAGTATTCCACGTTCCCAAATCTTTCCATATTCCGTGATAGGAAATCATTGAAATAGAAGATGCCTTTTCTACCACTTGATAGTCAAAGCTAATCTTGGGTAAATCTCCATAGTGGTTATATACATCTTCATACGAATTGAAATTTCCATTGTGATATGCAATATCTAACAGATATCCCAATTTAAATGCAAAAACTCCGCCATTCCAGACTGCGCCTTCTGAAATTAATTTGGCTGCCTGGGATTCGGTAGGCTTTTCTACAAAACGTGAAACAAAGCGGCTATCCTCGCTAGCAAATCCTCCAGGCAAAATATATCCGTATTTTTCAGATGGATAGGTGGGCTGGATTCCCATTAAAACCAAATCGGAAATACCCTTTTCTACATTTCTCCCCATTTTATTTAAAGCCTCGAAATAGCCCAATTCGGCATAGGGATCCACAGGGAGAACAATTACGATCTCATCCCGGTCACATTGCTTTTTATACTTCAAATAATATGCTGCCAGAACAATTGCTGGATATGTGTCACGACGAACTGGTTCAGCTACAACCTCTACATCATCACCAAGCTGACTACGAATAGGGCTCACTTGTATTTCGCTAGTCGTAACTATAATCGGCGCATCAATACCGGCCTTGCGTATTTGACGATATACACGCTGCACCATTGATTCTTTGCGTCCATCATCGCTAGGAAGAAGTCTTAAAAACTGCTTGGATCGGGCCTCATTTGAAAGTGGCCACAGGCGTTTGCCAGAACCGCCAGAAAGAAGCACTAAATGCATACGACATTATCCTTTTCCTTGTATTTTATAATGTAGCCAACCGGCTCCATATTTTATAATTGTTCGCATTCCCACATGGCCCAAACGGCAATGTTGCTCAAATGACATTGTTGATACGTTTGGAAAACCTAACGCATTTTTTTCATAGGGATGAGGACCCTTTTCTATTATATGCGCCAAAAAATGGGCCAGCCGTTGTTCTTCATCAAAGACATAATCAGATCGAAAGGGTGGCTCTCGAAGCATAGCAAGATACTTTTCATCATCCCTATCCAACTCAATAATTTTCTCAATCAAGCCTTCAAAATCTTCCCCATAATCATTGGCATTAATAAATGCTTTAGGATTAAACTGCTCGCAAACATCCGGATTTCCCCAATATATCGGAATGGAATATGCCTGAAAGGGATGATAAAGCTTTTCTGTAGTGTACCCGCTCAAAGAAGTATTCTCAAAAGCTATAGTAAACTTATATAGTTGCAAAAATTTTAATTTTGTTATAACCCAATTTTCGTTTGCCACCCTACGTTCGCCTGTAAGGTTACGTGTATATCGATCTTCTAATCCTACATCAATATTGTGTAATACGCTACCAGGACAATCCACCTGTTTATAGCGTGACAATAGTCGGCAGAACTTTGTACGCAATCGGGCGCCTTCGCCGGAATTTTCATTAAAATAAACAAAGTTACAAAATTTTCGTTGTGTCATGCTCGAAAGAGCACCACTTCTATCCTGAATTCTGGGCGATACTGGCTTTCCGACATTCCCTATAATCTCTCCAGCTCGGAAGTGCCTATCTCCATAACTTAAAGTATGGTAGTCAATAGCATAATCACAATCGTTAAAATTAGGCAAAACAGGCTCACCACTGATGCAAATTTTCACTGCATCCAGATAGGTTGTAAATGATGTTCCAAAGTTACCATAAAATAAAAACTCAGGCTTATCTGAAAAAATAATATTATAATCTTTTTGGAGTGCTTTTGTAATGTAATTTTCTCGGCAATTAAACTCAGATGGCATGTCAACAAACTTAATCAAAATGTTTTTTTTCATAGAAGCCCCTGCTTAAGTTTTCAATTTCTGGCTTCCCATGCCTCTTCAAAGGCAAAAGAAACATTGTGGATATCAAACCCTTTTGCTCTGACGCTCTCTATTCCACGCCTTCTTTCTAAGGAAGTCTTTACTTTCAAGCCAGTCAGCCATGGTTTATATCCGCCATTGATAGGTAAAAATTTTATATTTTGAGAGCACTGGACTTCGGGGGGCACCCCCTCCGCACATAAGACAGGCAACCCTGCACACTGGGCCTCCACAGCAGCAATGCCCAGTCCCTCAAAATGGCTTGGAAACATGAATACATCCATTGCACAATAGTATTTTTCAGGCATGCTGGTTGTCCCTAACAATAAGATATTTCTTTCAACACCGTTCTTTTGAGCTTCGGCAAGCAGACGGTCTTTATCTGGGCCCTCACCTATCAGCATAAGAACTGCGTTGGGATACTGTTTTAAAATTTCAGGCAAAAGTTTTACAAGAAATATCTGGTTTTTTTGATAACACAAGCGGCCAACATTTCCGATAATAAACGCATCTGATAGACCCATTTCTTTTCTAACTTTCTCACGGATTCCTTCGCTAAAACGAAATCGTTCAGTATCAATACCGTTTGGAATAAAGCGAAACGGTTTTTTCTGTAGGCTACTTTCTGAAAATAGAAACTTAGCAGCTTTACTTGAACATGCCCAAAAATCTGTGACAAATTCTGAATAATAGTTTTTGGAAATTGTATGTGCAACAAGTTTAAGTTCCTTTGTAACACTTCTGCGTAAATTTGTATTGTGGCTATGGGCAATTCTCCGAGGCACACCTGCATTTTTTGCGATGAAAGCATACCTTAGTGCAACTGCATGAAAAAGATTTAAATGTAAAACATCGTACCGCCGTGCTAAAAGTATTGAGCGGAATCTACGTTCATTTACCAAAGAATGCTGATGTCCTGAAAGCTCATGAAAATTTATATTTAGTTTTTCAAGTTTAGGTGTAAACACACTATCTTTTATTTTTTCTGCCACTAGATCGACTTCAAATCTAGATAAATCCATGTGACTTAATACATTTGTGAGAAAGGATTCTATTCCTCCGGATTCCCAAGTTTCACAAAAAAGGCATATTTTCTTTTTCACAATTCACATTCTCCAGCTATACACAGTTTGTACCCTTTTGCACTTTTTCCAATTGTATTACTAATGGAGAAGAAATTCAATCCCTTCATATTACACAATCTTCAGCTTGTATTGGATAATGAGGTCGTCAGATAACGATATCCCTGAGGAGTCGCTTCTACAGAAAGAGCAGCGACTCTTTCTTTGCGTGGCGGAGTGAATGAGTGGATAAGAAGAGTGCGTAGGAAATCTAACGGAGTTATGTTCTGTAAAGAAGCATGAGGAAACTATGACAGAAAATTTGAACCAAAGATTTCGTCATATGATGTAGATATTAACGAGAACGACACGGTGCTAGGCGCTATAGTGTTTTCTAACGGTCGGGGTAGCAGCGAAGAGCTACTGTTATTGTTTTGAATGTTTGGATGTCTGAGTGTCACAAAAGGTGATCTATTTGTAGAAATAGAAGCCAACGTCATAATATTTTAGGATCTGTTGACAGAGTTCCGCGTTGAGAATTTGGCTTTGTCAACAGATCCTTTCTGTGCATATAAATATTTTATGGCTCATGAGCAATAAAATCCGCATAGAGGCATAGTACCTCGGAAAGGTCTTGATAACCGCAGAGGCCAGCCACCTCTTCGGCGGGATGTCCTGCCTCCAACAGGCGGATTGCATAGTCGTGCCGGAAGTCAGTCAAGCTCAGATGGTTCATGTGAAGCGGCCGCAAGAGGTTCCGGGTCAAATAAAACAAATAGGGAACAGAGAGTGGACCCTGTTTCTGAGTGGTGTGTACGACATAGGCATCCGGGAATTCGACCCGCTCTGACAGGTAAGCGGCCAGATCTTCGGGAATAGGAATCGAACGGCCGGAGACATGCGCTGTCCTGGAGACGAGGTCGACATGCTTCCATTGTAGTAAGCGGATTTCCTTATAATGCAGGCCGAGTTGCCACGCCAAGCGAATAATCAACACATCTGGATAGCGCTCCATATGGAGCAAGTGAGACATAAGCTCCGGAGTGGGACGACTGGCGGCGATTGGGCGGAATTTTTCAGGCAGCATAAGGGGCGGAGCGGATTCCATGAAACCGGAACTAACAGCAAATTGGCGTATTTGGTTTAGAAGGGCAATGTGTTCTGGAAAGTTCTTGAGGCTACGGTGACTGTGCCGCAGCGCGCGCTGATAGTCTTGTACACGGCGCTGATTGAATTTACGCACATCGGAAAAGCCAAGCTGAGGCAAGAGATCTTTTATAAGGTAGGAGCGATAACGCTCCATCTGATCCGGAGGGGTATGGCCTTCTATACTGGATAGCCAGAGGGGAGCGAGCTCTTTTAGCAGGAGAGGCTTGGGTAGATCTTCAAACAGGCCGGAGGCATCAATCGCCCTGCTGACGTAAAAGTCTAAAATACCATAAAGAATACGGGGATGAAACTGAAAGCTGGAGGGAGCCCCACCCTTCTCTAAATAGTATACCCGGTATTGCTCCAGCATAACCCCATCCAGAAGCTGAAGATCTGTCTGTCCGAAATAGGGGAGAAGCGACCGCTCCAAAATGGAGTAGTAACGGCGGACGGTGGCTGGTTCGTTTTGCTCGGAAAACGAAGAGAGCCATTGTGGAACAACTTCCGCCAATTGCAGAGGAGGAAGCTGATATCCAAATAAATCTGGGGCGACCTTTGGGCTACCCAAGGAGACACCGTAGGCTACAAATGCGTGGAGAATGGGGAGATAGTCCCGGCGAAACGCCGCAAGGCTGACGCCACGTCGGGACAGACGTTGACGCAAATCCCCCACGACCGGCTGCTGAAGACGGTCAATTCGGTAATGGCCGGCCAAAGACAGCAGGGAAGACAGGGCATCGGAGCTTAGGGAGCCCGGCAGATTGGGTGCTGCATCCGAAAACGAGGGCATAGTATTCCTCCAGTGCTACATAGTGCCAATCAATTTTATATTATTATATCACGAATTTCCAATGAAAGAAAAGAATCGGTTGCAATATTACGCTTTCGTTACAAAGAGAGAGCATCCCTTGACGGGGGGCCCAGGCTCGTGTATATTATACACGTAAGTTCGCGAAGGGGAGGTTTCCTCCTCTCACGAACTAATAAAAATGAGGAGGAAATCCAAAATGAGAAACCTCAAGAGGGCTCTCAGCCTGGTAATGGCCATGGCCATGCTGATCGGCATGATGACCATCGGTGCCAGTGCTGTGAGCGCCAGCGATTTCACCGACGCGGATGAGATCGTCAACACCGAGGCCGTCTCCGTTCTGACGACTCTGAACGTCATCAACGGCAAGGAAGACGGCAGCTACTTTGATCCCACCGGGATCGTGACCCGCGCCGAGATGGCGAAGATGATCACCGTGGCTCTGCACGGCGGCGAGGAGCCCGTTCTGGGCACCAAGACCAACCCGAGCTACTCCGACATCAAGGGCCACTGGGCTGAGTCCTACATCGAGTACTGCACCAGCGTGGGCATCATTTCCGGCCGCGGCAACGGCAAGTTTGACCCGGCTGCCACTGTGACTGTGGCCGAGGCGGCCAAGATGCTGCTGACTGCCCTGGGGTACGATGCTGCCGTGTTCGGCCTGACCGGTTCCGACTGGCAGGTGAACACCGACGTACAGGCCAACAACGCCAAGCTGTATGAGGGCCTGCCTGCCAGCGTTACCACCTCCGATGCTCTGACCCGTGACAACGCCGCCCAGATGCTCTACAATACTCTGGACGCCTACATCATGGAGAAGACCTTTGACAAGGTTCTGTCCAACGGCGAGATCTCCTACAGCTACAAGCTGTCCGAGACCAAGACCATGATGAGCGAGAAGTTCGGTGTGGTCAAGGTCGAGGGTGTTGTCACTGAGAATGAGTTCACCGAGGGCTCTGCGCTGAAGGGCAAGACCACAATGACCGTCACCAACGGCGATGTTGGCAGCACGAAGGGTGAGCAGAGCGTCTTTGCCAACGGCACTCAGACCTTTGCTGTCACCTCTGGCGCCGATGTGGTCGGCAAGAGCGTGACCCTGTATGTGAAGCCCGCCAAGAACACCAATGCCGCCTCCAAGGCGACTGTTGTGGGCTCCGCCATCATCAACAGCAACAATACGGTCTATACCACTGCCAAGGCTCTGGTTGACAACTCCAGTAAGTCCAACGACATTACCAAGACCCTGAAGGCCGAGGGCCTGAAGTTTGATAACAGCAACGATGTCACTCTGTATACCAACTATGCTGACAGCACTCTGAGCAACCCTGCTACTAGCGATCTGGCATCCCTGTTGAACACCAAGGGTGTTGAGGCCCAGTACATTGACAACAACGGTGACGGCATTGTAGATGTGGTTGTGAAGGTCATCAAGGCTTTTGGTAAGGTCACTGTCTACTCCGACGCTAAGGACGGTAGCCTGAGCATCTCCAAGCTGGGTAAGTACGGTGCTGACGGCCTCACTAGCGGTGCTGGTCTGTCCACCACCGACGCCAACGAGGATGTCTATGACTTTGCCAACCTGGGCGTGGCCAAGAATGACTATGTCTTCTACTATGAGGTCAACGGTGGCATGTGCTACGTCGAGGCCGCCAAGTCTGTAACCGAGGACATTACCGCGACCAAGGGTGACAGCATCTATGCCGGCGATACTGAGTACGGCACCTCCGACCTGGCCAGCACTACCGACCTCTCTGCTGAGACCGGCGCTCAGGCCACCCTGGTTAGTGCCGTGACTCTGGGCGAGGAGGCTGTCCTCTATCTGGATGCGGCCAACAGCGTGGTCTACGTGACCGATGCCGAGACCAGCAGCTCTTACCTGATGGTTACTGCCACCGCCCTGAGCAGTTACAGCGATAGCGTGACCGCCCGCGTTGTCTTTGAGGATGGCACCACCGGCGAGATCGAGGTCAACAAGCTGGACACCACCACTGTGAATGGCACTACTGCTTCCACTGTCCGGAACACGCTGGAAAGCCAGAAGATCGATGCCAACACCACTGCTAAAGTTTACTCCTACACCAAGACCTCCGACAATACCTATAACCTGACCACCGAGACTACTGCTGTTGGAACTCAGGCTGCCGTTGACATTACTAAGGGCAACCCCACCGTTGTGTCTGGTCAGATTACCGCCAACAACGCTACCAAGTTTATCCTGGGTGACGCGGATGGTTACAGCGCCTACACTGGCATCAACAACGTGTCCAGCAAGGAGGACACCTCCGTGTTTGCAGTCGTGGGTACCAATAAGGTCGCTAAAGTCCTCTTTGCCTACGGCGGTACTGGTGCCGAGAACGCAGACAACTACATGTACGTCCTGAACAAGACCCCCTATGTCACCAGTGACGGCAAGAACGACGTTTACAACTATACTGTCATTCGCAACGGCGAGGTGACCACCATTGAGGGTACTTCTGCCTCCGTGTTTAGCGCCGCTGGCCTGAACAAGGTCACTCTGAAGGGCGACAAGGCCAACAGCGCGAGCACCACCGGCGCTCTCATTGTTGCCTCCGGTAAAGCTACCACCGCTGGCGATGGCGTGCTGGCCATCAATAACGGTACTGGCTACTTCTACGATGAGAACACCGTGTTTATCCTGATCACCGGTAACGGTAAGGATGATGTAAATACCTCCGCTAGCGTGGACAGCATCATCACCGAGGGTGGCGCTCAGGATACCATCTCCATCCTGGTGGATGAGGATAACACCACCACCGCTCAGTACGTCTTCATTGAGCGCGGCTAATCCGGCAAGATACATAGACGTAACTAGAGGCTAGCTCTGATTTCACCCCCGCGCTTCGGCGCGGGGGTGTGTTTTTATCCCTTATTGTACCTATGCAGCTACACCTACGATCTGATATAATAGAAAGAGAATATGGAATTTTATCTCAGGAGGTGCCTGCATATGACAAGTTACACGCAAAGTGTATTCTTTACCTGGGGACATCTGCCCGGAATAAAACTATCACTCCTCTTACTGTTGCTGGCATTCCCGCTCCTTTATTGCTTCTATTGGGATGCGTTTGAGAGCAGCGGAGTTGTGCAAATGAAGGGGGTGTGGAAAAGACTTCCGTACGGGAAGCGAATCCGCGTGTCGGCTACAGTGGCTGCCTATGCATTGCTGCTTCTGGCTGGCATACCGCAGACAGGCCTACTGCAATCGCTGGACTTCCTGGATTGGGCCGCAGACTTCTATTTGAGACTGGAGCCGTTGCAGGCTATCGGAGTACTACTGGCGGCACTGTATGCCAGGGTACTTCATGGAAGTCGGTACGAATATCTCCAAACCATCAACTTCGTGACACGGCTTCCTATTTTTCTCTCTGTGTTCTCGACTCTCCTGGTCGGTCAGATTCCGCTCGTTTGGTACAATGTTCTGTGGTTTCTGCTGGTGGGCGTGATTTTTGCTTGGTTGGAGCTGGCCGCACTGCGTCCGCCCCCCGTCGGCTTGCCAACAACGAAGAATCTGTTTGACCCTGTTGCCGCTTATGACGGGCTTTTGCCGCTTCGGCAGGCGCAGGCCGACAAATTGGTCAATATTATCCGTAGCCAAAATTCCAGTGGCACCTCAATTTGCGTCTCCGGGCCGTGGGGGTGCGGAAAGACTTCGTTGATGTTGGGCGCGTTGGACAAGCTGCGCTGTGAGGGAGACTCGCGAAGTAATGAAGTCCTCTTTATCCGTGCGCTGGAGTTGGATACGCTGACTGCCCTGTTTACCTATGTGTTCGGTCGGATTAAGGCTATGCTGAAAGAGCGCGGAGCCTATGTCGGAGCCGGGAGTGAGTGTCAAAAGCTACTGGCCTCGGCGGGTGGCTTGATTACAAATGAGCGCATCACCTCTCTGCTTGAATGGAAGCTTTTCCACACTGCAGAGGATTACCGCAGCCAGCATGACCAGCTAGAGCAGCTGATATGCGAGGTCTTTAAAGATGACAAGCTCATCATCGTGGTGGACGATATTGAGCGGTGTGCGCCGAAAAAGGCACTGGAATTTCTCTTCTTTATCAAAGAGTTTGCGGTCATGCGCTGCTGTATCGCGGTCTTTCTGACGGATTATGAGCATCTTCCAAACCCGACCGGGGGGGCGGCTTCCGACGCATCACCGGACTTTTATGACAAGTTCTTCAATTACCGGCTCAATCTTGCGCCGATTTCCCCACTTGATGTAATACGCGTCCAGGAAAGCGGCCAGGATGCCAAAAGCCACTGGGAGAAGGTTGAGCCTTTATCTGTTATTTACCAGCGAATTAGGAGTATATTGACCCGTCGTTCAGAGGAGTGCCTAAAACATGCAGAGGACGTAGCAGAGGGGGCGGGGTGGGCAGAGCAAAGCAAGAAAAGCACATATTTATCTAAATGTGTGGAAAAGCTTGATGAATCCATGTCCCGGCCGCGTCCGGTAATAAAAGTCTGTGAAGCCTATCGAAATTGGGCGACACAGCTTCAGGAGATCTATCATAGGGTTCCGGCTGATCAATTGGACTGCTATTTTATCACAATCCCGCTGGGGGAGAGCCTCTTTTTCCTGTCCTATCTTGAGGCGTGTTTCCCACAAGAGTTCGACACACTGGTGCAAGGGGATGCCAGCATCTATCTGGATGAGCTTTCCGAGTGCAGTGATGAGGAGCCGAGGCCCTTCCTTGCTGAACTGATGCGTGAAAGCTTACTCCCGAAGGAGGGGTTACTGCCTTACCGCGATTACCGCCAAGAAAAAGGACGCCGCTTCCTCCGCATCCTGCTCCGCAGTCCACAGAGCCTGCCCGAAATCATGGATGGATTCACCTCGCAGGAGGAGGCGTGGTTCAATGCCGTACGGGAACGCAACATGGACGTTATAGCGGCGCAATGGGTTGAAATCATAAACGCTGTGGTGGAGTCCTACCCTAAACTTTTTGATGGCAGAAATCTGCTGGATACTCTGCTTCAATTCGGATGGGAGCAGGTGCGGGAGGAGCGCTGGGGCGCCGATATGCTCTTCCAGCTTTTTGACTTCTCCGTCTTGAGCAGGCACTATCTGGTAAGCGCCTCTGGGGTAGTCCCCTTTGTCGACGCATTCACATCTACCTACGACAGCGCTGGTGGAATTGAGCTACTGACGGGGCTGCCTCAAAGATCTCATCAGCTTGCCGTCTCTTTTGCGCAGAATTATCTCTACCAGTTCGGCACCCCGTTCACTCGGGTGCTGGATTACGGAATGGAGGAAAAGGACTCAAAACGCTTTTTCCGCATGATAGAGATCGTCTCCGCAGAGAAGGATTTCTACAAGATCCTAGATCGCTTTCTGCAGAATACCCGGTTGATTGAGCCATGGCTTGAGCGTATACCAGAGCCGCTCCATGGGGCAGACGGGCTGGAACGTCTTGCTCACAGTGCGGAGGCGATTCTTGCGGAGAACGGGTTTTCTGGCTATGATGATGTCCGGTGTGAATTGGCGTGTATGTGGACAACCGTCGCAGAAATCAAAACGCTCCTCCGCCTGCTCGACGAGCTTGAAGCTACCCTCAAGGAGGCTGAACGCGGCTTTCTCATAGGTGACCTCAGCCTTGAGTCCCTGCCCAAGGTCATCCGCAGTCTTAGCGAACGTGTCCGCGCCTCAAACGCAGCGCAGGATGGCTACCTCCCGGAGGATTTGCGCAATCTTTTTGAATTCATTAATTTGCTGAATCCGGAAGAGGCTGAAGCGCTCCCGGATGAGTTGATTCCCCAGCTTCAAGCACTGGCGTCGGACTTCGCATCGGCCACCGGTTTCCCGGTTCACGCCTTCCGGAACGTACTATTGAGGCGAATCCGCCGCAGCACGCCCAGGGAGGAATCCTTTGTTTGACAGAACAGGCCGTCTGGGAGTAAAATAAAGCGTTATATTATCGGAAAGGGTGCCAAGAGGCATGATCAAAGAGAATCAGCGGATGCTGAACTACCTCAATGTATTGCTGGACGGCCTGATTCTGTTTTTTGCCATGCCAGTATCGTTTGTCATTCGGTTCTTCGTGTTGCGCGGAGGCGTAATTACAGTCCCGTTTGCCTCCTATCTCTGGCTCGCCGCAATTCTGACCCCGGTCTATCTGTTTACCTTTGCCGCCTTCGGCCTGTACGAGTCCTTCCGAAAGAAGCGCCTTTATCAGGAGCTTGGACGGCTCTTCTGGGCCTGTACGCTGGATATGGTGCTGCTTCAGACCGCCCTGTTTCTGGCGAAGGGAGTTCACTTCTCCCGCGGTACGCTGGCAATCTTCTTTGTCCTGTCCTTTGTGGGGCTTTCTGGGAAGAGGTATGTGCTCCGGACGCTTTTGCGATACTACCGCCAGCGCGGCTTCAACCAGAAGCACGTCGTTCTGGTGGGAGACAGCGTCATGGCCAAGCGATATCTGGAGACCGTGCAGAGCGACCGGGAGCTGGGCTATCTGGTGGACGGATATGTGGCCAACCGCGCCTCGCTTCACGGGATTAAGTACTACGGCGGTATCGGCGCTCTGGAGCGGGTGCTGGAGCGGTGCCAGCCGGACGAGGTGGTGGGTGCGCTGTCGGCTGAGGACTTCCGCTATACCCCCGTCCTCATCGAGGCCTGTGAGAAGGCCGGTGTAAAGCTCTCCATAATTCCCTTCTATGCGGAATATATGCCCTCCAATCCACAGTTTGACGATCTGGACGGAATTCCTCTGATGAATATCCGCCGCATTCCGCTGGACAACTGGGTGAACGCGTTTTTGAAGCGTCTTTTGGATGTTGCGGGTTCGCTGGTACTGATCATCTTCTCCTCCCCACTGATGCTCATCGCCGCGGTCGGAGTCAAGCTCTCCTCGCCCGGACCGGTGATCTTCACTCAGGAGCGGATTGGTCGGAATAAGAAGCCCTTCCGAATGTATAAATTCCGCTCCATGAGGGTCAATGACCGGCAAGATACCGGCTGGAGCCGCGACCGGGATGACCGCAAAACCAAATTCGGTGCCTTTATCCGAAAGTGCTCCATCGACGAGCTTCCGCAGTTTTTCAATGTACTTAAGGGCGACATGAGTCTCGTGGGGCCGCGCCCGGAGGTACCCTACTATGTGGAGCAGTTCAAGGATGAGATTCCCCTTTACATGGTGAAGCACCAGGTGCGCCCTGGCATCACTGGCTGGGCACAGGTCAATGGGCTGCGCGGGGACACCTCAATTAAGGCGCGTGTCGAGCACGATATTTTCTATATTGAGCATTGGACACTGGGGTTCGATATCCGAATTTTGTTTATGACCCTGTTCAAAGCACTGATCAACAGCGAAAGATTGACGTAAAGGTGGAACGACATGAGTAAGAAGCAAAGCAAAGCCGCCCGCAGAAAAGGGCAGGCAGCCGTTGGCCGCCAGGGCGGTGCGGAGCAGCGGCCGATTTCGGAGGCTGCCGCTCCGCAGCCGACCATCCCAGTGCGCCAGTCGCCTCAAGCCCCATCTCCCGCGCTTGACCGCAAGGCCCTGTTGTGGTTCCTCATCCCAGCCGTTCTGCTCTTCCTTTTCCTGGCCTTCCAGGGGGGAGGGGATGACCGTGTGCTGGCAATCGTGGCTGCGATAGCTCTCGTAGCCTGCTCTGTGGGGAAAACTCCCATCGCCAATATCGCCCAACGACTTTCCATCCCCGCGCTGGTGGTGTGCGCCTACCTACTGCTGAACGCCGCCGCTGGTCTGTACAGCAAATTTGGAAGCTTTGCGGCCCCCGAGTTCGGCAAGATCTTGGCCTCCTTCTGCATCTTCGCCATTCTTTTGTTTCGGGTAAAGCAGGGCTGTGGCCGTCAAGTCGCCGCGGTCCTAGCCACCCTCACTGCCGCCTTCTCCCTGATCAGTATTGATGCTGCCTCCCTCAAGCTGTTGAGCGGTGTCTATATCCGTATTCTGGACGCGTTGGGCTGTAGCTATGGCTCCATGAGCACCGGCTACGAGGCGGGCATCCGCATTACTGGTATATTTGGAAACCCCAATGTGCTGGCCGGGATTTTGGCCTTCGGTGTATTCCTGGGCCTCTATCTGGTCCTGACGGCCAAAAGCCGACGCGGACTTCTGGGTTGCGCCCTGCTGTTGGAGGTCAACGCGCTAGGTTTCCTGCTGGCCTTCAGCATGGGTGCAATCGGCATGTTCCTCGTCTCCGTGGCCATCTACTTGATTTTTGAGGCACGTGATCGCCGGTTACCCCTGCTAGTTTTGATGCTTGAGACCGCAATAATCGGCGTGGTGATAGCCTTTCCCTCTTTCGCGGGGCTGGGTAGCAGCGGCGGAGCGGCTTGGCTTCCCGTCCTGGCCGGACCGCTGGGCGGCGTCCTTCTTTGGCTGCTTCATGGCTGGCTCGGAGTGCGGCTCGGCGAGGCGCTGAACCAGCGGCCCCGCCTCGCCCTGGGTGCCGCCGTTGGCGTTGTACTCCTGGCAGTGGGTTACGTTCTCCTGGCCTTCAATGTAACCGGCCCCTATCAGCTCCAGCCTGGTGAGATCCTGCGCCGCTCGGTCTATCCCAGCGGCGGCGAGTACCGCCTGGAAGGTGACTGGTCCGGCGAGGTCATGGTGACTGTGGAAAGCCAGAATGATTCGCAAACCATCATGCATACCAGCACCATGCTCTATCAGGGGGGGCTGGCCGAGGCGGTGTTTACCGTTCCAGAGGACAGCAAAGTGGTCTACCTGAATTTTATCAGTCCGCAGGGGGCAGTTCTGGATCAGGTGTCACTGTCAGGCGGCGAGCAGGTGAAGCTGGGATACCGTTTCCTTCCCGGCTTTGCTGCAAACCGGATTCAGGGCCTTTGGGCGAATCAAAACGCCATCCAGCGCACGGAATTTTTCCGAGACGGTCTGCGCATTTGGCAGAAGAGTCCCGTCATTGGCAATGGCCTGGGCAGCGTAGAAGGACTGGTGACCAGTGTCCAGCAGTTCTACTATGAAAGCCGCTACGTCCACAATCACTATATTCAGCTCCTGGCTGAGATGGGGCTTCCTGGGCTGCTCTGTTTCCTCGCTGTCATCGGCGCAGCGGCAGTAACGCTGCTCAAACGCCGTCGGGAGGGTGAGGGCGACCCCCTCCTCGCCGCTCTGGCCGCCTGTCTGGCCATGATGTCCCTCCACGCGGCGGCTGAGGCGGTCTGGTCAATCAGCGTCTATCAAACCTTTGCCCTATCCGTCCTGGCGCTCCTGTGTGTCGTCTATGGTCAGCCTGTCGCCAAGCTGACCGGAAAGGGAATTGCGTGGATCTTCTCCCTGCTGCTCTGGGGCGTTACACTCATATTCGCTTGGTTTTTGGGCGGCAATCTCTCCGCGGAGTTGGAATACAGCCAAGTGAAGGCGGGTACCCGTCAGCAAACGCCGTACACCATGACGCAGCTGGCACGCAAGGATCACTATAATTGGGCCCAATACAAGCTGGACATGGCCGTAAACGCCTGTGACTCTGAAGTCCCGGAGTTTGCTGAGACTGCTGCCACATATGCCATCCAAGTTCGGGAATTGGGAATCTATTCGATCAATTATAGCCTATCTGCTTATTTCTACAGCACCTTGGGTCAATGGGATCAGTTCTTTGCGGCCACCCGTGAGGGGATCTCCCAGGCGGCCTCTCGTGCAAGTGCCTGGCAGGAGATCTTCTTCCTCTATGAGGGCTTCTTCCCTGGCGAGGAAGCGGAAAATGCCGCATGGTATGCCCAGCAAGTGCTTATGTTTTATGATATGCTCCAGCAATACAATGATGGAAGAATGGAACAGATTACCCTGGTAGACCAGAATATGACCTTTATTCAACACATGCAGCACCTCGCTGGTGTTCGCCAATAAAAGTATGCCCCTTAGTATTCCGTTTGGAGTTTGAGGGCCTCGCCTTTTCTTTGTAAGCGTAAAATAAAGGAAAAAACACAAGGGCTGGTATTGTTCCGCCCTTGTGTTTTAATTTAGCTCTGCACTTCTCAGTTGCCCGGATAGATTACCTTGTTGGCGGCAATGCGGTATAGCCAGGTACGGAAAGATGCCCGCTCCGCCTGATAGCTAGGCAGAGAGTGCAGGACTGCGATGAAGATGGACTGGGGCAGGTCCATAGCGTCTTCCTTGCTTCCGATCTGGCGGTAGACAAAGCGGTAGATCTCGGCATAGTAGGATTGAATCAGCTGTTCCGCTGCCTCCCGGGAGTTTCGCCGCTGGATAGCCCTGATCCATGTCTGTTCCCGCTCCATCGCCTCACCGCCTTTTACAGGTATATTCGTATTTCAGAGTACCATCGTTTCAGAAAAATAATTGAAATCATAAAAGGGTCATGTTACCATGGAAACAACAAAAAGCGAGTAATTCTGGAGGTGAAAGTATGACCGCGGCAGAGTTTATAGCCGCATTTGCGGAAGAAAGCAAGAGCTACAACATCTTTGAACACCACGAACTGATAAAAGCGGTCAAGGGATGCGACGAAGCATTGAAAAGCACATTTTTCCCCAAAAATGAAACGCTCCCCTGTCCTGATAGCTGCAGTGAACTTGCGGTCAAGCTTGTCTGCTATACCATCACAAAGATTACAGACTATGGCTTTAACAAGTGCATCAACGGGATATCCTATCCCACTGTAATCGGAACGCTGCTTTGCGGAAACGATGCGCTGGGTAAATGGGTACTGAGACGCTTTATCGACAAAATGATAAGCCCCAGTGATTTGACAGACGACTTTAAAGCTGAAATTTTTACCATCATTACAACAAGTCATTATGTGTTAGGGACTATCCTTGAAATCGAATCAGGTAGCCGGGAAAAGGCAGTCCTGTTGTTTAGATTTGTAAAAACCTACATGCCGTCAAGATATAAGGAATTCTATTCTGCATTCCCTTCCGAAAAACAAAACCTGATTGAGGCACTCGCTCAAACTCCCTATTTTAACAGCTACGCCAGCGATGACAGGCTTTATCTTGATATTAAGGACGATGTGTCCACTGCGATCAAACGGCAAACTAACATTCGAGACTATACTATCCGACAGGAGTCCCATGGGTATTTTTGCGCCGGAGAGGCCTACACCGTACCTGCCATTACTGAAACACATCACGAATACGATGTGGGCGAAGCTGTGCTGAAGTGGCTGAACAGTAATATTGTGTGTCAGTACAATCTGCGCAGTGAATATACCTTGAATAACCACATCCATAACTGTGAGAGCCAAAGGGAAAATACCGGAACAGGCTGTGTAACTGCCCAAACTCTGATTACGATGTCCGATGGCATGACGAAGCCCATCATCAGTCTGCGCTCGGGTATGAAAGTACGCAGCGCAGGTGGTATTTCTGTGCTTTCGGATGAGTTTATTGTAAACCGCCGGCTGAGAACCCTGTACGGGATCAACGAGTTAGAGCCATTTATGTCGCCAGAGCATGCGGTGATGACTACTGAGGGCTGGAAAAGTCTTGCCCCCGAACAATCCAACCAGATCAACTCCTATTATAATGTAACTCTGCTGCGTCGGGGCGACCAGGTATTTACCCTGGAGGGGACTGTGCGGGTAGAGAAAATTACAGTGGCACAAGCGAAACCAGAGGAAAATTTTACGGGATATGACCTGCATTTTATCAGTGGAGAGAAATCCTACTACGCCAACGGACTGTTGGTGCTGCTGAATTATCCCGACATTACACTGGCGCGGCTGATGCGGGCCCTTGAGGGGATGGAGGCCGGGCGCCGCCGCCGCTTTCTCACGCTGTTTCAAACAGAACGGGACCTTTTTGACGAGTTGCTTCCAAACGGATTAACAGCTTATTTTGAGGAGTGTGCATATGAAAAGTTTAAAGACGATTTCGATGAACTGCTTTAAAATTCACACGGCCAACCGGGAATTTTCCCTCTACGGAGGGCTGCTCTATCTGGACGGCACTCCGGTACAGAGCTATTTTTCCAAAAATATGTTCTATTGGGAGGCAGAAAAGGAGCGTGGAGCTCTCTATCTGTACCATCATGGGCTGATGGCCCAAGTAGTTCTCCAAAAAGACGGAGTACGGGAAATACATAACGCCTCCACCGAGCAGCATTACACCATCAGCTACCGTCAGCAGGGAAAGTCCGCCGATGCTGTGGTGGAGGTCTGCTTTGGCATTTGTTTCGATACCAGCCAAAGGTCCCATTACTACTGTGGAGTAATCTATAATGGTAAGGAAATCATTTGCGTACCCAAAACGGACAGGGAGAAGATCAACCAGCGCATTATGTCGGTGGATGTCACCGAGCAAGGCCTGCTCCATATTGTGATTGACTCCAGCGGCTACAAGGATATGACAGCCGGGTTCCCAATTTCCCAGTTGGACATGGTGTTTGACGCCACCTATAACACCTGCAATACCACGGTCACAGAGGGCGAGATCAAGGTGGAACAGTGCCAGGCCAACTTGGACCTGTGGGAGATGCAGCAGGTTTCTCCTACCCTGAAGGGCAAACTGCGGATGAAATACAACAGCAAGTTCGACTTGGGGGAGCACACCATTACTATTACGGTTGACAGCCTGAAGAAGAATGGCGGTGATCACTACTACGGCAGTGTAGATTATGGGCAGACCCAGATTGTTGCCATCCCCTCTACCGACGAGGCAAAACTGGCTCAGGATATCTTTTCCTGCGAAATACTTGCGGGGAAATGGAAGCTCTCCGCGAAAGGCCTTTCCTCTTTTGAAAGCGGCTGCTACGCCGATTCTCTAACCGTATGGGAGGATTCCCTGCGCCCTGCCTTTGTATATGAAAAAGTGTCGCAGATCGTCAAATACTCCGCCACAGGCCATATCAGGCTCCCCCAAGCACTACAAAATCGGGACCGGCGTTTTTGTGTGGACAAGCTGGCTGTTGCCCGCCTGAAGGAAAACTGTCTTGCGAACGGGTTTGATACGGCCCCTCTTTCCGTGGACGATTTATTTACCCTGTCTGCCCCTCCACAGATGCAGATTGAGGATCCAGACAACCCAGGCCAATATCTGACGGTGGATGGTCAGCAGCACGTGCATCAAAAGTCCACCGAACTGTTAAGCTGGCTGGCCGCCTACTATACTGCCGGTGTGGAGAGCAGCGACAAACAGCTGACCTACGCTGACCTCTACGGATATACCAAAGACTATGCCAAAACTCAGATCATCCAGGTCAGTCCTGCCATTATTACGGAGATTGAAGCAGAAGTAGATGAGAAGGGCAGGAAATATGTAGTAGAATTCCTCAAGATGTTTTCAGATATTATCTTGTCCAGTTCCTACGCCAGTTCCAGCAACAAATATATCCAAAAAGGGTTTGCGAAGGTGACCAAGCCGGTAGAACGCTGTCAATACTATATGGCCAATAATCATCCGGGCGCGATGCAGCATGAAAAGGGCTATCAGGTGGCCATGAGTATTATCGACCGCTATGTCTATATGAGCCTGGTTCCTCGTCTCAAGGATTATTATGGGGAACAGTCCGAGCAATGGGCGGAAGATCTCTATTACGCCGCGCTGGACCGACTGGTCATGCTTCAGCTACAAACCATCGGCGGCAGCAACCGCGGCACTCACCTTGCAAAAATGCTGTCGATCCTGGACAGCCGGAAGCATGTTTTAAGGCAGTCACAGCACGGTGATCCGGTTAAGGACGACGATGGCAAAGATGTAGAAATGCCTTATGGCGCGGCTCTTTATGCCCAACTGTTCAATATGTCGCTGTCTGAGGTGGGCAACAGCTTTCAGGGGCCGGATAGCGAGGCAAATTTTTTTAAAATTATGGAGATCGTGTTCGGTGACCTGTATGACAAAATCACTGGCGGCCAGCCCTCCGATATCCCGGAAGATGTGTTCAAAGAGCTGCAAAAGATCCTTGAGATTGACCGGGATATCTTTATTGTCGATCAGCTTTGCCAGTTGGAGGAGTATCTGAACTTCTCCATGCTCACAGCGGACCTGGTAAGCTCTATTGTCAAATACGGTGCGGCAACAAATGTGTTCGGCAAGATTACATTCTGTGCCATGTACGCGATGATTGGTGCCTCTTTCAGTTCAGTCTTTACACAGTGGGACAGCCTGACGGATGCTGAGAAAGCTGAAGGCATTCTTTCCTGTATCTTTTGCATTGTAGGTGTGGCGCGGGAGGCGGTCACCTGGAGATCGGTCTCCCAACTGGTTGACCCCAGCACCCCCCCTGACATACGGACCCAGGCGGCCTACCGTCTGAAATACGGAGGCACAGACCTTGAGGCCATCAAGAACGTGATCCCCCAAGACCCTGCCAACCCCTATGATCTGTCCCAATGGCTGAATTCCGCGTCAAAGCAGTATTCCCTGGATATCCATGATCCGTCGGGTGTGAAGGTAAAGCTCTCCTTCTGTTCCAAGGTTTTCGTTTGTCTTGAGATTTCGTTTCGGGTGATGAATGTGTTGCTGTTGGGGTATGCGTTTATTATGTCAACCCTGTCTCTGGCAGAGTTGTTTAAGTACGATTACTCCGAAGCTTTGCGTGCGGTTTCGGTTATCAATACCATATTGCTGGCTGTATCTTTTGTGCTGGAGTTGGCGGATATGGGGATTCGCATTGGAATTATCACAGCTTCTGCACAGATTGCGTCCGTGATTCCAGGCGTTGGCTTGGGAATCATGCTGCTCGCGTTTGTGTTTACCATCGCCGAACTGATTCTGAAGAAGGACGAGGTCAAACCTCCAATCCAGCTAATTATTGAAGAACATTTGGCTAAAACTGTGGCAGCTTTGCCTGAGCCTCCGTCGGATTGGGAACAGGCAAATTTGGCGTTGGCCTGATATTATAGCAGTATCCAAAATTATTAACATTGATCGGTGAAGGACACAGGGACGGAGCCCCCTGCTCTACTAGTGAAATGTTATACACGATCATCCCAGAAATCTATCCCTATCTGCCCATGAAAAATTCTGCTTATCGCGAGAACAAGTAATGCAGTAAAAAAGCAAGTGACCGATTCAAAATATCAGTCACTTGCTTTTACTGTAGTGTATAGTAACTATTCAGCCAAAGCAGGTCTAGCGTAAGCATAAAAATGAAATAAAAACACAGAGGCGAGGGAAACCCTCGCCTCTGTGTTTCAAAAGGATTTAGATGCATACTATGTCACGCTGTCCAGGATAGATTTTTCTTGCTTTTTTGCAACCTTTCCAACCCAGGTGCTGGCCGCAGCGGTCACAGAAGAACATAGCGCCCCTCATCCTCAGTATGAACAAATGGCAGATCAAGATATCCGGCACACCTCCGGCGCTTTCTCCGGCAGCAGTTGCTCCGCCCATCCGGGTCCGGAGGCCGCCATTGTCGGCAAGCTCTGCAGCACCCACACCAGATAACGGTACGGGTCCAGCCTGCTCTCCTTTGCCGTCTCAATCATACTGAAGATCACAGCGCTGCCCTGTGCCCCGTTGGGCGTATTGGCAAACTGGAAGTTCTTCCGGTCCATTACGAAAGGCTTTATGCTGCGCTCAGCCCGGTTATTGGAGATTTCCAGCCTCCCTTCCTCCAGATACCGCCTCAGGTATGGCCACTGCTCCCGCAGATAGTGCAGTGCTTTGCCGAGAGCAGACTTTGGCGCTGCCTTCTTCGTTTCCGCCCATGCCAACAATGCTTCAAGAAGGGGCTTGGCCCGTTCATGCCGTTGCTGGTACCGCTCTTCCACAGTTAAATTGGAAAATTCTTTCTCCAGGGCGAACAGGGCATTGCAGTACCGCTGGCCCTCCAGCGCCGTACTCTCCGCTTGCTCCTGTTTGGGCAGAGACTTCACCGCCTCGTCAAATTTTCGCCTCGCATGCGCCCAGCATCCCACCACCCGGATCCGCTCCGGCAGGCTGTGGTAACCGGTGTAACCGTCCGCATGGAGCCGCCCGGTAAACCCTTCCAAAAACGTCTCCGCATTCCTCGGTTTCCGGTTGGGGCTGTACTCATACAGCACAATCGGGTGTTCCGCATCCCAGCCTGTTCTGTACAGCCACATATAACTCTTACTCCGAGCGGATTTCCCCGGTTCCCGCAGAACCTGCAGCGCCGTCTCATCCGCATGGAGTACATCCCGCTACACCAGTTTCCGGTGCAACTCCTCATACACCGGTAGCAGTCAGTCCTCCGCTGCCCGCAGGATCCAATTAGACATGGTCTGTCGAGAGAGTTTTACCCCCTGTCGGTTCCATTCCTGCTCCTGTCGGTACAAAGGGGAGCCCATTACAAACTTCTGCACCATAATATGGGCAATGGCCTCCGCTGAGGCGTGACTGCCGGAGATAACGGGAGTTGCCTTCTCAGTTTTCACTACCGGCATCTTTATCTCTTCTTCCTTACAGCGCTTGCAGGCGTATGTATAGTACCAATCTTCCCGGATCTTTATTTGTGCCGGGGTCATTACCAGACTGCGCCGCACTTCCTTACCAATCTCGCTCATTTCCGTTCCACAGGTAGGACATACCAATTCCTCCGCCGGCAAACGGTGCTCCACCACCTCCACCGGCACATCTTCCGGCAAGACCTCCTCCAGCCGAGAGGAACGTTTCTGCCGGGTATGGGCAGAGCCACAGTGGTTGTTGCCTGTGCCCTTTTCTCCGTGGGCCGCCATGCCTCCGCCTCGTTAAACAATAGGCTCAGTTGCTCATAACCCTCTTCGCCACGGAGAGCTGATCGGACAAATCGCATCACAGCAAGGATCTTCCCAGCATGGGAAAGTCTTTTTATCTCAACGCAGGGAAGGATCAAATGCGCATTTATGCGCAAATATCCGGAGTGGTAACGGTTGGTCTGGGGAGAAAGTGTTAAGTCCCAAGGAACAGGCGGTTCTGCCCATTCTGCTCAATAAAATGCCCGAAAATACGCATTTTGAACCTAAAATAGAGATACAGCACCCTGGGGCACAGGGGTGGAAAATCTTTTTTGAGCCGGATATCAGGGGTTACAGCCCATTGTCGGAAAACTGGCATCACGTTTGCAATAAGACAATGGCAGTTCCCGGTGAACAGGGATATGCAGACCGGTCTCACTGCAAACGTTGAAGAGGAGGATCTACAGATGGAAAAGCAACGATTTTACATGCAGCCGTCGGTATTGATCAAGATCCTGGTATGCGCGGCAGTCATCGCCGCCTTCTGGTTCGCCCCGCCGGTGGCCCCCCTGACCGAAATCGGCATGCGGGTCATTGGCGTATTTATCGGCGTGATCCTATTGCTCTCCCTGGTGGACACGGTGTGGCCCGCCATGCTGGCCGTGGTGTTGCTGGGCCAGAGCGGCGTATGCACCATCAATGAGGCCATTTCCGGCTCCATCGGCAACTGGATCATCTATTTTGTGCTCATGAGTTTCATCATGACCCACGCCCTCAACGAGTCGGGCTTCACCGACCGGCTGGTGGCCAAGTTCATGAGTATGAAACTGGTCAGTAAAAGCCCCTGGATCTTTACCATCTCTCTGGGCGTGCTGGGTATGCTGCTGGGCTGCTTCATGGATCAAGTGCCCGCCACCGCCTTCATGCTGGCCTTTGTCTCCCGCATCTACAAGGAACTTGGCTACACAGGCAAGGACTCCTACCCCCATGTGGCCAATATCCTCACGGTGTTCGGCGTCAACGTCGGCGGGGCCATGACCCCCATCTCCCACTCCCTGGCCATTCTGGGCATCGGCATCTATGAAGGAGCCACCGGCAACACCCTGAGCCTGTTCAGCTATCTGGCCTTCGGCGTACCCACCGGCCTGATCCTGTTTGTGCTGCTGTGCATTGTGGTGCGGCTGCTCTCTCATCCCGATATGTCCAAATTTAAGGATTTTAAGGTGGAGAACGTGCTCAAGAAGCAGGGCCCCATGAGCCTGCGGGAGGGCACCACCGCCGTCATCTTCTTTGTCACCGTCATTATGTGGATCCTGCCCGGCATCCTGACCATGATCAGCGACGCGGCCTGGATCGCTACCTTTAACAGCCTGGGCATCACCTTCTGGGCCATTCTCTCCGTAGTGGTGATGGCGGTGGTCCAGATCAACGGCAAGCCCCTGCTGGACGTGAAGACCGTGGTCAACCAGAGCATCAACTGGGGTATCCTGCTCTTCATCAGCATCGGCGTCTATCTGGGCAGCGCCATGAGCGCCGAGTCTACCGGTATCGTGGCGGCCATCCAGCAGAACATCACCCCCCTGACCCAGAGCGTGGCCCCCATCGTGGTAGTCTTCCTCATCGCCGCCGTATCCATCATCATGACCAACTTTGCCTCCAATGTGTCCACCATCACGGTGATGACCGGCGTGGGCGTGGCTCTGGCCATGAGCAGCGGCGGGGCCATCAGCCCGGTGGGTATCGCCCTGGTGACCACCATGTGCGGCTCCTGCGCCTACCTGCTGCCCCCTTCCTTTGCCACCATTGCCATGCTCCACGGCCATGAGTACAGCAGCCGCAACAAGATCTACCTGTTCGGCATCCTGATGATCGTCATTACCTCCATTGTCATCGGATTCATCGGCTATCCCATCGGCTGCGCCCTCACCGGCGGCTGATAGAGACAAAAAAGGACCTGCCGCCAAGGCAGGCGGCAGGTCCCCGCTCAGGTTCCGTCCTCCCGGTCGCTCCTGCGGTAGCGGCGGGGGAGATGGTACCGGCTCAGCTTGCGGATGAGGGTGGACACGCTGATGCCCAGCCCGGCGGCGATCTCGCTGAGGGTGCGCTCCTCGTCCAGATGGCTGAGCAGCACACTGGCCTCCAGCCGCTCCATGGTCTCCTTCAGGGTGTGGGCGCTGTCCAGGTTCACCGTCGGCTCGGACGCTCCGGCCAGCTCCCGGGGCAGATAGTCCACGGTGAGCACGTCTCCGGGACAAAAGACATACATCCGCTCCACCACGTTGTTCAGCTCCCGTACATTGCCCGGCCAGGCGTAGTTGGTAAAGATGCGCTGTACCCGTACGTCCAGCACCTTGCGCCCCCCGTTGGTGTGAGCCAGCCGCTCCAAAGCGTGGGCCGCCAGGGGAATGATGTCCTCCTTCCGCTCCCGCAGGGGCGGGATGTGCACCGGGATCACGTTGAGCCGGTAGTACAGGTCCTGACGGAAGCGGCCAGCGGCCACCTCCTCCTTCAGATCCCGGTTGGTGGCGGCGATGATGCGGGCGTTCATGGGCAGCGCCTTGACGCCCCCCAGCCGGAAGAAGGTCCGGTCCTGGAGCACGGTAAGCAGCTTTACCTGGAGCTGAAGGGGAAGCTCTCCGATCTCGTCCAGGAACACGGTGCCCCCGTCGCCCAGCTCAAAGATGCCCGGCTTGCCGTGCTTGTTGGCTCCGGTGAAGGCTCCCGCCTCGTAGCCGAAGAGTTCCGACTCCAGCAGATTGTCCGGGGTGGCTCCGCAGGAGATCTTTATAAAGGGTTTGTCCGGGCCGGAGAACTTGTGAACCATGCGGCAGAACACGTCCTTGCCCACCCCCGACTCACCGGTGATGAGGACGGTGGACTGGACGCTGCCGATGCGGTAGGCCAGCTCCGCCAGCCCCCGCATCTGTCGGCTTTCCCCCACAATGTCGCAATCTTTCAACATCACCTGCAGCTCCTCCAGACGCTGGTGGAGCTTCTGGCTGGCCTCCTCGTGCTGCTTGACCACCTCGTCGTAGCGCAGGTAGCTCAGCTCCAGTTCCCGCCGCAACCCGGTCAGGTCGGTCATGTCCCGCAGGTTGGCCACGATGCCCCGGAAGGTGTCCGTCCCCTTTTCGTAGAAGGGGAGGACCGTGACCATGATCTCCTGATTGGTGTCCGCCTGGTAGCGCACCAGCTCTGTGATGGGTTGCCTTGTCTCGAACACTTTGATGGACATCCGGGCAAGAGGACGGCCAATTTGGATCAATTCAAAAATGTTTCGGCCCAAAATACTCTCTTCAGAGAATCCGGTCATCTCGCAGTAGGCCCGATTCACATAGGCGATGGTTCCCGTCTCATCGGTATATGTGAAGCCGTCGTAGGAGGTGTCCAGGATCTGGTCCAGCACGCCGCTCTCCACCAGCCGGTCAAATTGGGATTTATCCATACCGCGCTTCCTCCTTGTTTCTGTGGCGTCTGTCAGGTTCTTATTGTATCACTGCAAATTCAGTGCCAACTCCCAGCATGCCCGAAAACCCGCCTGTCTTGCGGCCGGCGGAGAAAAACACCGGATGTAAATATTCAGTTCTGCCCATTTGTGTTTGCATGAATGGGCGAATATGCCCATTTAAGTTTAAGGAGGGGATCACGATGAAAGACACCATACCCCCGCTGACCAGCCTGGACCGGATCTCCAACCAGGTGATCTGGAAGGGGTGCGGCTACAGCGATGACGACATGGACCGGCCCATCATCGGCATCGCCAACGCCATGTCCGATATGGTGCCCGGCCATACCGTTCTGGACCAGGTGGCCCGGCAGGTAAAGTACGGCATCTACCGGGCGGGAGGCACGCCGGCGGAGTTTGGCACCATCGCCTGTTGCGACGGACTGGCGGGCGGCCACAGCGGCAACAACTATGTGCTGCCTTCCCGGGACAGCATCGCCGACAGCATTGAGATCATTGCCCGGGCCCACCGGCTGGACGGCCTGGTGCTGCTGGGCAGCTGTGACAAGATCGTGCCCGGCATGCTGATGGCCGCCGCCCGGCTGGACCTGCCCTGCATCTTCGTGCCCGGTGGTAGCATGTTCTCCGGCCCCGGCTACGCCGATCAGGAGACCTCGGACACCACCAGCGTCAGCGAGGCCATGGGACGGCTCCAGGTGGGGGAGATGGACGAGGCGGGGGTGCGGCGGTTGGGCCATGTGTGCGCCCCCACCTGCGGCTCCTGCCAGTTCATGGGCACCGCCAACAGCATGTGCTGCCTGGCCGAGGCTCTGGGCATGACCTTGCCGGGCGGAGCGGCGATCCCTGCCGTGTTCAATGAGCGGCTGCGCTGCGCCCTGCGCAGCGGCCAGCAGATCGTGGACATGGTGCACCGGGGCATCACACCCCGGAAGATCATGACCTGGGAGGCTCTGGAGAACGCCATCATGCTGATGATGGCGGTGGGGGGCTCCAGCAACACCGTCATCCACAGCTGCGCCCTAGCCCACGAGCTGGGCTTTGACACAAAGGACGTGCTGGACGCCTTTGACCGGTTCAGCGAGACCATCCCCCTGCTGGTGAAGATTAACCCCGCCACCCACCGGTACGACGCGGTGGACTTCTACTATGCCGGCGGGGTGACCCAGGTGCTGCGGCAGTTGGGAGAAAAACTCCACCGGGAGGCCCTCACCGTTACCGGGCGCACCATCGGGGAGGAGGTGGACGCCTATCGCAGTCCCTATCTGCCCAACGATGAGCTGATCCGTCCTCTGGACCGGCCCCACAGCACCCTGGGCGGGCTGGCCATCCTCCGGGGCAATCTGGCCCCGGACACCGGCGTATCCAAGCCTGCCGCCATCCATCCGGACGTGCGCCGCTTTACCGGCAAGGCCATCTGCTTTGACTCGGAGGACGCCTGCGTGGAGGCCATTGAGGCCCGGAGGGTCCACCCCGGCCATGTGGTGGTCATCCGCTACGAGGGCCCCAGGGGAGGACCGGGCATGAAGGAGCTGTACAAGCCCATGAAGACCCTCTACGGCCAGGGCTTGGCCCGGTCCACCGCCGTCATCACCGACGGACGCTTCTCGGGCACCAACAACGGCTGCTTTGTAGGGCACATCTCCCCGGAGGCCGCCGCCGGCGGACCTCTGGCGCTGGTGGAGGACGGAGACGAGATCACCATCGACGTGGAACAGAAGACCCTGGAGCTCCATGTCAGCGAGGAGGAGATGGCCCGCCGCCGGGCGGCGTGGCGTTATCAGCCTCCCAGGCTGATAGGCTATCTGGCCCGCTACGCGGCCATGGTCAGCTCCGCCGACCGGGGCGGCATCCTTATCCCCGGAGAGACAGGAGGAATGGAACATGAAACCGCTGAATGAATACGGCATTGATCACGTGGGCTTCATCGTGCCCGACCTGGAGGAGGCGGTGCGCCATGTGGAGGAACAATACGGCGTCAAAAGCGTGGTGCGCATGTCGCCCTACCTCCAGCACGCCTGGACCAGGGGCGTGTACCACCCCCAGCAGTGCAAGTGCGCCATGGTCACCCTGGCCGACCACTCCTGCAAGCTGGAATTTCTGGAGCCGGTGACCGAGGGGGGCTACCACTGGGACTACATCCAGGCCGGAGGCAGAGGCATCAACCACATCTGCTTCAAGGTCCACGACTTTGACCACTGGCAGGAGCACTTCCGGGCCCTGGGTCACAACCTGTTCTTCGGCTATGAGGACGAGGACCAGGAGAACGGCTACCGCCGCTGCCTGTATGCCAGGGATCCGGTGCTGGACATGGTGTATGAGATCAAGGAGATCAACCGCTACCGCGACGCCAACGGCGTGCTGGAGGAGGGAAAGGGATGAAGAGGATCGGATTCATCGGCCTGGGCTCCATGGGCCTGAGCATGGCACTCAACCTGCGGAAAGCCGGCTTTGAGGTGATGGGCTTCAACCGCACACGGGAGAAGGAGGCACCTCTGCTCCAGGCCGGAGGCCTGCCCGCTAAAAGCCTGAAGGCGGTGGGGGAGCAGTGTGAGGTGCTGGTACTCTGCCTACCCACCGACGGGGTGGTGCGGGAGATGATGCTGGGTGAGGGGGGCGCCCTTACCGGAAACACCCGGGTCCGCTGGGTGGTGGATTGCAGCACCATCGACGTCACCGCCGCCAGGCAGCTGGGGGACGACCTACTGGAGCGGGGGGTGTGGTATTTTGATTCCCCGGTGAGCGGCGGACCTCAGGGGGCCAGAGACGGCACCCTCACCATCATGGTGGGAGGTGACCAGGCCCAAATGGAGGAGATCCTGCCGGTGTACCAGGTTATGGGCCGCAACATCGTCCACGTGGGGCCCAACGGATCCGCCCAGCAGTTCAAGCTCATCAACCAGATCCTTACCTGGGTGAATCACGCCGTCATCTGCGAGGCGGCGGCCCTGGCCAAGCGGGCAGGGCTGGACGAGGACAAACTGTACGACTGCCTCATGACCTCCTACGGCTACAGCAAGGTGCTGGAGGTAACCTACAAAGGCCACATCCAGCCCCTAAACTTTGAAAACCCCACCGGTATGAAGATGATGTGCAAGGACCTGACCCTGGCCCAGCACTTTGCCCACGATTACGGCGCCCAATTACCCATGACTGACAAGGCCATGGAGCTATATCAAAAGGCGCTGGATGACGGATACGACGGCTGCGATCAATGCGTAATCCTCAAGCAACTGTTGCAGGCATAGTGGATTGTCGAACTGAGTGCAACAGGAGTTGAGCCAGAAGCCCTATGATTCCTGAGCAGGGACAAGCGGGCTTGCCAATGGCAGGTCCGCTTTTACTTGCGTAAATAGGAATCATAGTACCTCGGTATGGGAAACCAAGGAAGTTTTGTCCCTTGCCGTCTACCCACCCAATCTTGTAATATTATGGAAATATTTATAAAAGGTGTTTTTATGCAAACACAGAAATTTTCTTGCGCAACATCTTTAGTGCAACTCGTCCCAATATCCGCCCCCTTGTTCTTGCTCTAAACATTACCAAGAATCTCTTATTGTAAGCGTAAAACAAGCGGCCGGGTATACAGATAGGATAAAATAGTCTTGAGAAATCCTGAGAAAACTCAGGATTTCTCAAGACTATTTTGTCGTAAGGAAGCCATCTGGATGGGTGCGTGGGAAATGAAACGGCAGGCGGCGCTGGTGGGATGGGCAAAACGAGTACGGGAGTGCCGGAGCAGTGGGATGTCGGTCACAATGTAGTGTGAGGAGCAGGGGATAGAGCGGTAGACCTATTATCGGTGGGAACGAGAAGTGCTGAAGATGGCAGGAGAAAACAGGCTCCCGGAGGCAAAGGCAGAATTTGCGCAGCTCATCCCAGCGAAAATGGAGGAGGACTCGGGTGCAAAGATAGGTGTCCGAGTAAGGCAGGCAACGGTGGATATCTATCCTGGGGCGGATCTGGAGATGGTAGCGGCGTTGTATATGGTATTATGTCATGTTGAATGATTTTCCTGGAGCGGAAGTCTCAAAGTCAAACCAGCGGATGGGTGTGGGCGCGCCAACGATGCCTCGCTTAACCTGATCTACCTCCACTTCGGAAAGCTGCTTGTCAAAGAACTGCACTCCCCTTAAGTAGCCCTCCATCCCAGGGCAGAACAGGATATCTCCCCATAGCTTTGCTGGTGTTTTTTGAAAGACAGAATATACTTGGGTCTGCATTCCGTTGATATAGAAGAATATCTGTCCTTGGTTGTTGTAGGTGATGGCTACATGGTTCCATTCATGGCGGAGGATAGGATATCGGTCAGCGTAACAGATCAGGTCTGTGTAGCCTTTGAGCCAGAACACCAGTCGGTCATCCATTAAATCCAGCGAGAGTGCATCCATACCATCCAGCAGTCGCGCATTGGGGTTATCCAGCCAAAACCAGAGCGCCAGAGAAAAGTCTTGGCTTCCATTCGGACGGAAGCCCCAAATTGCAGCTCGAATAGCGGGCAAAACTCTCTCGACGCAGATAGAGCGCGGTATATTGAGGGGAATAGTGATAACTCATAGCAATTATCATCATCTATATTATGTTTTGTTTAAGATAGTTGCTTGTGATTCGCAATACTCTTAATTAGAGTAAGGGATAGGACTAATCTTAGCCTATCTACCCAGTGCTCAATAGGGCCTTAATAGGAGCATTCCCTGTAGGATGTTGACCAGGATCCAACCAATGATACTAGGACGTACTTGGGGTTGCACCATTACGAATGGGTTCACCAAATTGGGTCTTGTGATTATATTCGGGGGGCTCTAGTTGGTGTCTTGGCTGGTGTTAAGGTGAATAGAACGGAACTTATATATACAGAAGATAGTATAATTTTATACTAGACTACAAATTCTGTCAATTGAAGTCTTGCTTTGGGATATAGATGGAATGAAAAAGGAAAACGTTAATTCCGTCGAATAGTATAGATTTCTGCGTGGACTTAGCCGCTAAAATGTGGTATAATATTACACAAAATATAACACCAAATATTATCTGCAGATGCTTCCTGACCTTTGGGATGGCTAATGCGGGAAAATGATGGTACCGGAGGCAAGCCATGTCGAAAAAATATAAGAAGCAGGGGCAAAAGCCCCTACCGACATCCACACCAATCCTTCCAGAGTTGGATGAGGTGTCTGCACAGGAATCGGTAGCTGTGATACAGAGTGTACGGATTGACTATAAGCGATTGGGGATAGGGGCAATGTGTGCCCTCTTATTTTTTCTAAGCCTATGTTTTACTGCGCCATCTACGATCAAAGTGGTGGCTATAACAGGGATAGTGGCGGCAATTTTTGCAATCTTTTTTCGCTTCTCGCAGTTTTGCAGTCGTATAACAATCCCATTTTTGATACTATTCGCCTGGGTTTTGATGAATGGAATCTCCACACTTTACGCTACGTCAGGTAAATTTGCTCTTTCTGAATTTCTTAAAGTCTTGATTTCATTCTGCGGTGCTGTCCTAATTCTCTCATTCTCAAATGGCAGTGGACAATCTCTGGGGCGTGGTGTAGCTACTATGCTGGAGGGTGGTATAGCCCTAGTGGCTCTTGTTAGCATCGATTTGCTCTCCACCCGCCTGTTAAGTACTCCGGTGCTTGGGCTTCTAGAACTATTTTCGGACGACTATGCCAACCTCATTCCGGTGGAGGTCGGTATCCGTATGAACTCTTTATTGGGAAACCCGAACATCTTTGCAGGGTGTGTTGGACTAGGAGTAATTCTTTCGCTCGGACTAGCAGTATCCAGCGAAAGAGTCGGATCGCGACGATTCCATTTGGTTTGCCTGTTCCTTAACGCGATGGGCTTTATCTTAGCCTTCAGCATGGGTGCCAGCGGTATGATTATGTTGGCCTTCTTGGTATATTTGCTCTTGGAACGGGGAGAACGTCGGGGGAAGTTGCTTGTATTAATGGTAGAGACGCTGATAGTGTCCATGATCGCGGCCTTCCTCGTTTCTTACTCATCCCTGACCGAATGGACGGGGATACAGCCCATTCCATTGCTCTGCGCTGTTGCTGGCTCAGGTTTGCTTTGTCTGCTGGATCAGCTATTAGGACAGCATGTGGGACAGCTATTGGGACAACATGGGAAAATGATTCCGCTATTGATTGGCGCTTTAGTTGCATTGATGGCGGTATTTGTCCTGTTGGCACTTCAGCTGACTGGACCGGCAACGATTCAGGAGGGGGAAACCCTGCGGCGGTCGGCCTATCCTGATGCCGGAACCTATACACTTTCTATTCGCAGTAATGGCAACCCACAGGTCACCATTGAGAGCCAGAACCGACAGGATACTATGATGCACACCAGCACAATACTTTACCAAGGTTCAGCAGCGGAGGCATCGTTTACTGTAGCACAGCGGATAGCATGGTGGTTTATTTTAACCTCTCAGGCGGACCGCTCTATTTGGAGGAGGTCACATATGAGGGGACGGGAGGCAATGGGAAGTTGCCCTTGGAGTACAAGCTTCTGCCTGATTTTATAGCGAATCGCCTCCAGGGGCTCTTTGCCAACCAGAATGCCATTCAGCGGTTGGTATTCTTTGAGGATGGCATGAAGCTTTTCCGACGGAGCCCGGTGGTCGGCTTGGGTATGGGTGCCTTTGAGAATGGTATTGCCAGTGTGCAGTCCTTCTTTTATGAGACAAAATATGCCCATAACCACTATGTCCAATCTTTAGTAGAGACAGGAGTTCTTGGATTGCTCCTTTTTTTGGCGGTTTTAGTGACATCAGGATTGGCGGTGTTATCAAGCTGGCGGCGCCCCAAGGACGAGTCCCATCCAATGACAGCGGCCTTGGGGGCAGCCTTGGTGTTCATGGCAGGCCACGCCTCTGTAGAGGTCATATTCTCAGCTCACGCCTACCTCCCTATTGCATTAGGGGTATTGTCCCTCATTAGCTTGTGCTGTGGTGCGTCCCTACGCCTGCACCCAACACGTGAGGTGGTTAGCAAGTGGTTCAGTGTGCTATTGGCGGCTCTACTGGCAGCCTTTGCGGTTCTTTTGGGGGGCAACATGCGCGCCCAGGCGCTTGTGAATAGATCGCCTACATTTGACAGTCTAGAGAAGGCTATCCGGCTAGATCGGTTTGAGTGGGCGGATTACATGCTCTCATACGTCTACAGCGCCCAATCTCTGGATAGTTTTAACGAGGATATCCTCCAGCAGGCGGAGACTTACGCCGCACGGCTATCCCAAGTAGACTCCAACATCATCCCCCTCTACTTAGCGGACTACTACTTCACCATGGAACAGCCTGTGAGCGGGATGCAGATGCTCCAAAAATATGTCTCCTACGTGGCGGCCAACCCGGAAACCTGGCATTCCGCATTTCAAATGTTGCGAACGTATCAGGAGGATACCCAGGAATACCGGGAGGGAATACTTCACTTGGCTCAAATGCTTCAGGATTGGAATACGGTAAATATGGGAACGATCACTCTAACAGAGGATGAAACAGCCCTTATTGCGTGGGCAGAGTCCTAAAAGAGAAAAAGACTGTCTGCGGAGCGGAAGGTTCTGCGGACAGTCTTTTTCATGTGGTCCCTTGGTAAAAGAACTCCATCTTGAGGGGTTACACCTAAAAAATTTTCGTAAGGCCGATGTTATTAGCCGAATCGGTTGAAAAGGTAGAAAAAGAGCATGTACTGGAGCCGACCATATGCGGCTTCCAGTACATGCTCTCAAAATAAGTAATTTTACATTATGAGATCTGTTCCAGTGAATATACCTTCTCCGGCTCATCCAGGGGAACTACCTGATGATAGAGCTCCATAATCTGGGGTAGCACCTGAGGCAAAGTGTAGGGGGTGATGGCCTCTTGCCCTGCCTGGCCGAGGCGGCGGGCCAGGCCCGGCTCGGCCAGCAGGCGCTGCACCTGTGCAGCGCACCCCTCTGCCATCCTGTGAGGTGAAAAGAGAAGACCGGCATGACTACTGCCCAGCAAATCGGCATGGCCCTTAATATCGCTGGCGACGATGGGGAGACCATAATACATCGCCTCCATCAAATGGAATGGTAGTCCCTCGCTCTGGCTGGGGGACACAACGCAGTCTGCCATAGCGTACCACAGGGGCATATCGTCCACATGACCTGGAAAGGCGACCCGCTGTTCTACACCCAATGTCCTGGCCAGTTGAATGCACGTATCCCGGAGGGCTCCATCGCCGGGCAACAATAGCCCAACCTGCTCGGGCAGAAAGCTGAGGGCCCGGAGTAACTCCGCTTGGTTTTTTCGTGGAGAAAACTCCGCGCCGAAGAGAAGGAGAAATTGATCCTGGCGGAATCCAAGCTGTGTTCGGAAGAAAGCGGCCTCCTGGAGAGATACCTGCGGAAGATGGCTGGGATCTACCCCCATTCCTGGAATTTCGATGATCCGTCTACCGTAACGGTGGGCTTTGGCATAAGCGGTATCCCAGTGATTCATTGTCATCAAAAGGTCGGTCACCGGGGCAGTGAGTCTCTCTGCCGTCCCCAGCAGAAGTTCCTCCTTCGGAGTGCTATGCTCACCAAAGAGGTATCCATGAACCGTACAGGCCACAGCTGGCCGTCGGCGAAGCCCCAGAATTGCCGCACGCGTAAAAAAGGAGGCCAGAGCGGTATGGCAACTGACTAGCGTATACCGGTTCGCCCGGATAAGGCCGCGGAGCAAACGGGTAGCCCGCACATTCTGGGAGGAGGTCATCTTTTTCTCAAACGGGATATGTATGACCCGATCTGCTTCCGGGATTTCCATTGGGCGGCCGCCGCATCCAACATCCACGCCCCATCCCCGGCGTTTGAACTCCTGCAAATAAGGACGGTGGAAGTTTACAATATGGGAGTATGTCGATGCAGTAAAAAGAACCCGGTGCATGGCACAGTCCTCCAAGAAAAGTATGAGGTCATTATAGCACATTTGTTGGTCGACGTCTATGGGAACCAGTACCGCCGCCCCGCGTTTGCGGGTATTGCAAAAGCAATCGGCCCCCTGCCATTGGGAGGGATGTTTTATGGCAACATACACGTCAAACTATCAACTGCACCAGTGGGAGCCCAGAGATGCGTTTCTGCGGACGGATTTCAATTCGGATTTTCAGAAAATCGACCAGTCGTTAGCGCAGGTCAGGGCCCTGGCAGGGGAAAAGTGCTCCGCAGTGGCCGGCTCCTATACTGGTGACGGCGCGGCCATACGGGAGATACGGCTGGGTTTTCATCCATTGGTGGTATTGCTGGAGATCAGCTTTGGTAAGCGGCCGGCCGTAGACTACTACATGTACGGCGGGCTGGCGGTGCGTGGCGGAGGCCTGTCCCACTCGTCCAATACGGCCCTATGCTTGACGGAAAATGGCTTCACCGTCACTAGTGGAGCGGAGTGCGGCACTAACACCCAGGGCTACACCTACCGCTACCTGGCCATTTGGGCAGGCGAGTAATAAGAAGTGCGCCCCCGAGCCAGACGGCTCGGGGGCGGACTATTGTTAGGAGAAAATCTCGAAGATCGTGGTTACTCGTCCTTGATCTTCAGGGTGACAGTATACGTCTGAGTCTCCAGATCGGCACCCTTGGCGGTGAACTTGACGTAACCGCCATTCTTTACGTTGCCGATGGTAAAGGTATCGCCGGACTTGCTGGTGCTCAGAGTGTCGGCACCCTTGGTGTAGTTCACACCAACAGCGGGCTTCACGGTGAAGGTGACGTTCTTAGCGCCCTGCTCAACCTCGAGCTCGATGTTAGTATCATCCGTAGTCACCCTAATGGTCTTGGTGTCCTGGTCGATCTCATAGGTACCAGACACGCTCAGAGTGGCCTTCTCAGGCTCGGTGGCTCCCACGGGGGCCTTCTCATTCGCCACAAACTTGTTGGCGGTCTCATCATAGGTGAAGGTCAGGCCAGCGATGTCCTTGGGCTGAACCTGGGTGCTCTCGTCACTGTAGACGAAGTTGGCGTTCGCGGCAAGCACAGTGGCGTTCGCGCCGAAGATAACCTTCGCGCCAGCCTCGCCGGACAGCTTAGACAGGTCAGTGTCCGCGCCGTTCAGGGTCAGAGTACCCTTGACAGTCAGAGTGTAGCTACTAGCAGCCAGCTTGCCGTTGATGACAACGGACTCGCCCGCCTCCACAGAGGCATTCTTAGTCAGGGTCACATCGCCCGCGAAGTCGCCGGTCAGCTTGTCGTCAACCTTAACCTCGGAGTCAGCATCCTTGATCTCTACGTCGGCGCCGGCCTCAGCATTCAGAGTGCCGTCCATCTTATCGGCGGTCAGCTTGCCGCCCGCAGCCACAAGAACGTCGGTAGCGGTCACGTCGTTCGCAACTACCTTGCCGTCGGCCTTCACGTCAACCTTGGCAACGTCAACGCCGGTGTTGCCAGCGGCCATCGCCAGGGTGCCGTTCACGACGGTCACAGTGTTGCCGGTGAGCTTACCGCCCACGGTCACGGAACCGGCAGAGCCAGACTTGCCGACGGTCAGGATGGACGCCACATCAATGTTGCCCCGGGCAACCAGAGAGTTGTCAGAGTAGTCATTGATGTTGTTGCAGTCGAAGTTCTCCGCCTCAATATGACCATAGACGGTCAGAGTATCGAGAACCACGTTGCCCTCGGCGTACACCTTGTTACCCGCGGCCACAGTCAGGGTCTTGCCACCGCTCTTCTCCACAATGTTACCCTCAACGGCAACCGTGGAGTCAATCTCGGTGTTGGTGTTCAGAACCAGGTTGCCGCCGATCTGAGTGTCGACGGTCATCTTGGCCTGCTCGTTGGTATAGTTGCCGCTGACCCACAGGGTGCCGTTACCGACCACAGGGAGCTTGTTACCAACAGAGCTGTCAGTCAGGTCGCCGTCCACAAAGAGGATGCGGCCCTCGGGAATAGTCAGGCGGTTGGAGTTGAAGTCGGCCAGATCGTAGTCATCGCGGATCAGAACGTTCTTGCCCTCGTCAAAGGCCTCGTAGATGTCCCGGGCGGTGTGGTAACCGTACAGGGTCACGAACTCGCCGTGGTTATCAAGGTTCCAGTCGAAATCGAAGCCGTCGCCGACACCGGGAGTGGTGCCGTCATACTCCCACACGAAAGCAGTGCGAACCTTGCTGTTGCTGTCCAGGATCAGAACCATGTTCCAATTCTTGGTGTTGAAGTCGGCAACCTTCACACCGTCCTCACCCTTGCGGGCGTCGGTCACGTCCCAGATGTTGACCTTATCCTTGTCGTAAGCATAGTACTGCTCACGGCCAGCGCCGGTGTTCAGGGCAACGGTACCAGCCTTCAGGCGGTAGCCGACGCCAGACACCATGCTATTGGTGCTCTTGGTCAGGGTGGCGATCTCCTTGCCGTCGATGGTGTAGGCATAGGCGCGGTTGAAGTCGGTGCTGTTCTTGAAGATGGAGTCAAAGTGATCCTTCTTCACGGTCAGAGTGCCGGCATCGCCGTTCTCAAACAGAACATTCAGGGTGACCTTGTCGTCGTTGGCGGTGCGGTTCGCACTCAGAACGTAAGCATAGTCGCGGGCGTTGATGATGTTGGCCTCGTCAAAGAGGATCACATCCGCCAGGTTGGTGCTCTTGTACTCGTACTCCTTCTTAGCGGAGTTGTAGCTGGTGGAAACCACGGTGGAAGCCAGGAAGTTCTGGCCCTCGGACACATTGGCCATCTTGTCATAGCCAATGGCCACGCCATAGTTATCCTTGTCCTCGTAGTAGAAGGCCACAGTATTCTTGTCGACGGCCACAGTATCGTTGACGCCGTAGTACACGCGGGCGTCACCGGTGCCATAGGCCTTGCTCAGCTCCTCAGTGAGGGTACTCAGAGTGGGAGTGTGGGTGCCGCTCAGATCAGCGTTGGTCACCTTATCCTCGTTCACTGCATAACCGTTGATGGCACCGATCACGTACTTAATGGTCAGCACGTCATCGTCGTTCTTGGTGTAGCAGATCACGCTGCCAGCAGCCTGGCCAGCCTTGTAATCCACAGCAGTAGCACTCTTATGAGCAAAGACATAGCTGCTGTCCACAGCCAGCCAGGGGCGGGTATCGGACTGATCGGTGTAGTCGGTGCCCATGAAGCCCTTCAGCTCAGTGATACCCTGATTCTTGGTGGCATTGTCGCCATACAGTTGCTCACCCAGGTTGGAAGCAGAGGCGGAGAAGTTGATGGAATAGGTGCCCTCGGTACCGTCGGCCAGAAGCACAGTCAGCTTGCCGGATGCATCGGAGCTGTACACGCCGGGGTCATAACCGGAATTCAGAACCAGGGCGTAGTTGGGGGCACTCTCCTCAGCGGGACGGAAAGCACGGACATAGCCATTGGAATCCAGGAAGAACTCATAGGAGGTCTTGAACTGAACACCGGTCAGCTTCTCGCAGAGCTCGATATCGAAGTCGATGATCTCGCCCACGCCGTTGGCAGAGGTCTCGGTCTCGGTCAGCTTGCCAATGTAGGAAGGCTTATACTCGGTGCCGCCCACCTCGATGTACTGGTTCTCCAGCTTGCTGGAGGAATAGGCCTCCATCTCGCCGGTAACAACCTGAGGAGCGGTGACATAGTAGCGGCCGCCATAGGTGATGGCCAGAACCACGTCATCAATCTCCAGATCCAGCCCGGTCACAATGTCATCGTTGTCGATGGCCTTGTTCTTGTTAAAGCCGATCAGAGTGGTGGTCTCCTTGGAGCTGCTGGTGCCGGAAACGACAGTCAGATCCTCCTTGGTGTACAGGACATAGTCCACGATGCCGTCGTTGTCGTTGTCGATGATCTCCATCTCAACGCCGTTGACGTTCTGATAGGCCTTCAGATCCTTCAGGCCAGTCACGCCCAGCTCGTTCAGAGCAGCAGACTGGGTCTTCTGATAGCCATAGTTCACATAGAACTGGGTGTTGTTGTCGAAGCTCAGGCCGGAACCCTTCAGGATGTCCTTGTTGGTTTCGTTGTTGTTGTTCACAACCTTAACAACATTGGCGTCATCCTTCAGAACCACGCCCAGAACCTCAGAGTCGGCCAGAACTGTGGTCTTGCGGATGTACATGGTCACGGTCTTGCCCATGTACTCCACAGGGGTGGTGACATTCATAGTGACGTCGGGCTGGGCAGTGCCGCTCATGCCGGTGTTGGTGCTCAGAGTGTTGGAGTCAAAGAGCATCACATCCTCCAGGCGGGTCTTGCCAGTGGCCAGAGCGTCATCCACGTCGGTGTTCATGAGCTGAGCCCACTCGTTACCGACAACCACACCCTCCAGCTTATACACGCCGTACATGGTGGACAGGATGGTGCGGTAATCCTTGAAGCCGATGGCGTAGCCGTTCTCGTACTTCTCAATCATCTCGATGTCCAGGGCGTTGTAGATCAGCAGGGCCGCGTTGTCGCGGGTCAGGGGCTCGGACACGGAAGCGGTGAGATTACGGAAGATGCCCAGCTTGGAGGCCAGGGCGTTGGTGTTGATCTCCCAGTCCGCGCCAGTGAGGCCCTCGATCTTGGGATCGTAGCCGGCGGCAACCAGCAGCATCTTGGCTGCCTCGGAGCCGGTTACACCCGCATCAGGGTCAAACTTGCCATTGCCACGACCAGCGATGATGCCGGTGGTGTAGCAATAGTTGATGTGGCCCTTGGCCCAGTGGCTGCTGATGTCAGTCAGGCCAGAGGGGCTGTTCTCATACAGAGCGCTGTTGTCAGCCCCCTGGTTCATGATGACGGAGATCATCTTCGCCATCTGCGCGCGATCCACACCCTCAGTAGGCGCAAAGGAACCATCGGGCTTGCCCTCGATGATGCCCAGCGTCGTGAGCATGGAAACCGCATCCTTGTTCACAATCTCATCCTTGTCGGTGAGATCGTTGTAGCCCGCAGCGGAGGCGGAGACAACCATCATACCAATGAGCATGATAGCTGCCAGAGCCAGGCTGAGAGCCCGCTTGAGGTTTCTCATTCGGATTTCCTCCTTATTTTTATTCGTCCGCGAAAGAAGAGGAAACCTCCCGTTTTTTGGGTATAAAAGGCGGAGTATAGGGCATTATTTAGTAGATCTTAGGTAGCCCGTTGGTAGCCTTGACATGAGTAGAAAATGCTGACAGAATTAACACATAAACTTCGAAAGATGAATAAAAATTCAGTAAGGAGAGAACTATGTCACGAAAGAGAATTGAAAAAAATTTGGCGTATGACGATGGGAAAAGACTATTTTATGTTTACTTTGATTATGGCCGGGATGCATTTGGTAGACGTATGAGGAAAACCAAAACATTTTCACAGAAGGAGATAGCAAAGGAAGCGCTGTGCCGTTTTGAGATCAGGCGTTTACAAAATAGACTGACACCTCCGACGCAGATGACCTTAGAACATTGGCTATCATATTGGCTTGAAGATGTAATACGGCCTAACCGGGAGGATACCACCTATTACTGTTACCATAGCATAATTACTAATCACATTATCCCTATATTAGGAAAGGTAAAGATTCAACAGCTTACACCATATCAAATTCAAGCGTATTACAATCAAATTATGAGGGAAAAGGGACTAAGCTCAAATACAGTGTATAAACACCATATTCTTCTGCATACAGCACTGAAAATGGCACATAGACAAAAATTATTGCCAGAAAATCCGATCGACCTAGTGGAGGCTCCCCACCAGCAGTTGCCCAGTCAGTCTTACTATAATCCAAAGCAACTAAATAAGCTGTTCCGGGCCGTAGAAGGGGACTGGCTTGAGATTGTTGTTAAGCTGGCTGGATACCTTGGGCTGCGCAGAAGTGAGATTTGCGGCTTGAGATGGGAAGATGTTGATTTAGAAAATGGAGTTATTCAAATCCAATGTGTACGGACTACAGCGGGGGGTAAAGTAGTTGAGAAACAACCGAAGTCAGAAAGTTCTATTAGAAAGTTGGGAATTGCCGGTATAAGTGACTTGGTCGATCTATTAAGAGAAGAACGTTTTAACCAATTACAACAGAAGAAACAACTCGGTAAGGCATATTGGGATAGCGGCTATGTAGTGGTAAAAAAGGATGGAAGCCCTTGTCAACCGAATCAAGTCACCAATATATTTCGTCAATTTATTCAGCTCCATGGATTGCCGCATATTACGATTCACGGACTCCGGCATACTTTTGCCAGCGTGGCGAATAGCGCAAAGGTTCCGTTGGTCGATATCGGAAAAGCGCTGGGGCATAAAGATATTACAATTACTGGGCGAATCTATACACATTTGTTTGACCAAACGCACCAGGAAGTATTAAACATGGTGGCATCTAGAATTTGTATCGAATGAAAACTCCTCCCCATGTACAATCATAACATTCTGTGAATTCTATTAATTTATGGTTGGATCTGGACGATATAAAAAATAACGGGACATCAGCAAAAAGATTGCTTCTATCAAGGTGCGAATCAAAACTACTATCTTCATTGCGCATCTTACTCTCTTGAGTTGATTATTGCTTAGGTAGGGAAGACGGATATCTGTAGGAAAAGTAGTAGACTGTCCGCCCAAGTAAAATAGTTTCAAAGCCCTATAATAAAGAGTCCGTGTTACTGTAGCCCTAGGCCACAGTAGCTCGGGCTTTTTATCATCCTCTCATTGTCCTGCTTTTGTCTATTATGCGACAAAAATCCTTTCTAAATGAGGCATAATGCTGAATTTATGCGATCAAGCCAGAAACTTTTTTAAAGTGGAAATGAACCTTCCGCTTTAACCTTTATACTTCAATCACAGGGCAAGACGAGGGCGGTGAGAGGAATGACCCCGTCAGAGCGGAGAAGCGAAATCCTACGTCTGCTATGTAAGAGGAGGCACCAAACAGCCATAAATCTTGCGACAGAGTTTGGTGTTTCTGAGCGGACGATTCGAAACGATTTGGTGATTCTCTCCTGCTATTACCCGATCCAGGTTACACGGGGACGATATGGTGGAGGGGCTCATCTACCAGAGTGGTTCCATCTAGAAAGTCGGATGTTATCCCCAAAGCAGGAAATACTTCTCCAAAAGCTAAGATCCGCCTTAGACGGGGAGGAACTCCAAATCATGAATAGCATTTTGGCCCAGTTTGCCCTGTATTGGGAGTATCGGTGATCTACCGATTTCCGTTCTGATCCTTGCAAATAGAACATCCGGCAGCGGGATACGTCTGCTGACGAGAGGCCCTCTGGAAGGGGGCTGAAGCGACACTGGAGGATGCGCCAAGACCACCTGTGCGGGCCGTGAACCCGCATCAAAGACGGCCAAGGAAGGTGCAGAGCGGTGCCCATCTGTCCACAAAGCAGCCTGTGGCGGGCTGTTTCGCATTGCGGCTGGTTTTTATCCGGCCCGATCCTCGTCAGCAATCTGATAATGATACTCCTGTCCAGCCACAGCCCCGGGTGATACCGGGATCAAGCAATGGGGGCAGCTCGGAGAGATCCTCGGAGGGGTGAGATTCCCGTGATGTGTGCCAACACAGTCCGTCTGCTGCCGCCCTGACACCTGGGGAAGTAGTGTCGAATACAGGTGCGGAATGATTGCTTTTGGAAATCTAAGATTTCAGAAGATAGGAAGCGGAGGCCGCTCCCTGCCCATTTGGGAGCGGCCTCCACCTGAAACGAGGGTTGGCCATGAACCAGAATATCAATTATATCGGGATGATGAACCTCCTCCGCCACCTCCAGACTGCCGGCCTTGTCAGTCGGAAGGAGGCCGGGAGGATCGCCGCCCGCCTCCGGACGGAAACCGGGGCAGACGTCATATTTTCCCCCTAATTTTTGTTGGGGTTGGATATGGATATTTTGCGGATGTGCTGGTATTGTGTGTTGCTGACAGGAGATTCCTGTAATATGAGAAAATCCGGCATTTGAACAGAAAAAGGACATTCCGTACAATGGTAAACATGCAGGGTCAAGCGCCCTAATTGAATCAACCATTGAAAGGAATGTCCGAGATGAGTGTAGCACAGAACGAGAAAATCCGTCAAGTCACAGAGACAACAATGGTCATTGGAGTGGATATTGCCCGCGATACCCATTGGGCAAGAGCGTTCGACTGGCGCGGCCTTGAACTGAGTAAGGCAGTCAAGTTTGAGAACAGCGCAGAAGGCTTTCACTACTTTCTGTGCTGGGCATCTGAGTTGGCAGCAGAACAGAAGAAGGGCAGAATCATGGTGGGGCTTGAGCCAACGGGACACTACTGGTTCACTCTGGCGGCGTATCTGCAAGGGGGCAGTATGAAGTTGGTGCTGGTCAATCCATACCATGTGAAGTGCAGCAAAGAACTAGACGATGGACATCCCAGCAAGAGCGACTAGAAGGATCCAAAGACAATCGCAAAGTTGGTGCTGGAAGGGCGCTATGTACTCCCATACATCCCACAAGGGCTGTATGCGGAACTGCGAGTCGCCATGAACTGCCGCTGGAGAGTACAGAAAGAGCTCACTTCAGTGCAGAATCAAATCCAGCGTTGGCTAAAAATCTACTTTCCAAAGCACAAAACTGTGTTTGGGGAATTTGAGGGTATTGGAAGTATGGCGCTGCTTCATGCAGCACCGCTTCCCTCCAATTTAGTCGCTTTAGGTGTAGATGGAATTAACCAGATATGGCGACAGATGAAACTACGTTGTGCTGGCCTTAAAAGGGCTCAAAGGGCCTTTGAAGCGGCCCAAAACAGCGTTGGATGCACAACGGGTATTGAAGCGGCCCGCATGGAGCTGCAAATTCTGCTGGAGGACTATGACGCTAAACTTCAGCAGTATGAGCGTATCATGAAGGTTGTGGAAAGCCTGTGCAGGCAAATCCCAGAGGTGGAAGAACTTCTTAAAATCAAAGGGATTGGTCTCATCACTGTCGCTGGCATCTTTGCTGAAGTTGGAGACCTCCGGCGCTTCTCATCCCCACGCCAACTTCAGAAACTGGCAGGACTCGCCATCACTGAAAACAGTTCTGGTAAACATAAAGGCCAGACGGAAATCAGCCGGCGAGGGAGAGCGCATCTACGAGCAATCCTGTTCCGGGCAGTGATGCCGCTGGTGGCGAGAAACGAGGAGTTTCAAAAACTCCACCATTACCTCACAACGAGGGCAGAAAACCCACTGAAGAAAATGCAGTCAATCATTGCGATATGCTGCAAGCTGCTTCGGGTGTTCTACGCAGTAGCCACAAAGGGCTGTGCATACAGCGCCGAGAAAATGCTTGCTGACATCCGCAGAAACCAGCCGCTGAAGGCTGCGTAACTCACTTACAGGAAGTGTCTCCCTGTTGCGTCGCGGAGAGACTTACAGAGCTTCCGTTCCAATTGATTACACAAAAATACAGAGCCGGTAGTTGGTCAATGTAAATCGCCATTAGAGCTTAGACTCGGTACAGGAGAATGACTGACACCACTTTGCAGGCAAGCAGGACGAAGGAATATAGGGCAACGGCCCTGATAGAAATGGGAGGTTTGCTGCTGCAAAAGATGTGGTTTACCGTATGGCCTGTCATCCAGAAACCACTGGATGCTGGCTTTGCTGCACCCATTTTTCGCAGGAACCTGCACTTGATGCTGTTCCTGTCTGTATCCTGCTCTGTATGAACTTGTGTAATCCTGCGAAAACGAGAGTATCACTGAGAATAACTAAGACTATATAGGGAGGCGATTTCGTGGACGAGCAGAAGAAAACCAGCGGTTCCCTGGCGCTGAACGGTGCGCCCCAGGTGATTACCATCCCGCCCAGCGATCCTGTCCGGGATCGGAAACTCCGTGTGGCAGCCTATGCCCGGGTGAGCTCCAGCTCGGAGGATCAGCTCAACTCCTTTGCCACCCAGAACGCCCACTACACGGAGCTCATTGCGGCCAACCCGGAGTGGGAGTTCGTGGACGTGTACGCGGACAAGGGTATCACCGGCACCTCGGCGGAAAAGCGGGACGACTTCCAACGGCTGCTGGCGGACTGCCGGCGGGGTCGGGTGGACAAGATCCTGGTGAAATCCTCCTCCCGGTTTGCCCGGAATGCCAAGGAGTGCCTGGAAGCCATCCGGGAGTTGAAGGCCCTGGGGGTAGGGGTGTGCTTCGAGGAGCAGGGCATCGACACCTCTGAGCTGGCCGGAGAGTTTCTCAGCGCTATCTTCGCCATGATGGACCAGAAGGAGAGCGAAAATATCTCCCACAATATGCGATGGAGCTATCAGGTACGAATGCGAGATGGCACATATCGCCCCTCATATCTCCCTTACGGTTTCATTCACAAAAATGGGGATATACAGATTCATCTGGAGCAAGCTGAAATCATTCATAGAATTTTTGGGGAGTATTTATCCGGTATCAATGTAGAAGAAATTGCAGCTGGGCTGCGCAAGGACAATGTCCCAAACAGAAGCGGAAGGCCAGCTTGGAGTTCAACGGGGATACGGTATATCCTATCCAACGAAAAATACATAGGGGATTCCCAATGGCAGAAATACTATACGACCACCTCACTTCCGTTTCAGTCAAAAGTGAATCATGGTGAAGTGGATTCCTACTATGTACGCAGTACCCATCAAGGTATCATTACACCAGAAGAGTTTCGTGCCGCAAATCTGCTGATGAAGCAAAGAAGGGAAAAAATCATGCCGCCTTCTTTGCATATGTACCCGTTTAAGCAGAGAGTTTTCTGTGGTAACTGTAATTCGGTTTTCCGCCGAAAAGCAATGAATGGGAATATGTATTGGGTCTGTATTGGAAGAGATAAGAATCGAACAAATGGCTGTCCAATTATGCCAGTTCTTGAGATTGAAATCGAGCGGGCATTTCTTCGGCTATATTATAATCTCCGGCATCAGGGCCTGCACATTCTCACCCACCTGCTTGCAGACCTCCAGAGTGCCCGGAAGGGCAGGTTGCTCTGGAGCCTGGACATCGTGGCAATCAACCAGAAAATTGCAGATATCACCCGTCAGGATCGACTGTTGGCCCAGCTCAAGCAGCAAGGGCTTGTCGACCCTGACATTTTTATATCCCGCCAAAACGAGCTGGCGGAACAGCTCCGCGCTACAAAGCTGGAGAAGGAACGGTCCCTGAAGGCTGAGGAGGATCAGACAATCCAGCAGACCCAGGAGCTGATAGAGACCCTGGAGGCCGGGCCGGCCCCCCTGGACACCTTCGATGGGGAGCTGTTCCGCGAGCTCGTGGACAAGATTATCGTGGAGAGCAATGACCGCCTGCGGTTTCGGCTGGTCAACGGCCTGGAGCTGGCAGAACCTATCGAAAGGATGGTGCGGTGATGGGGAGCAACCGGAAGCGGCCCTTCGGCTACAAAATGGAGTTCGGGGAGATCATGCTCCACCCGGCAGAGGCGGAGACGGTGCGCTGGATCTATGACAGTTACCTGGCCGGGGCCAGCTACAACGCCCTGGTGGACAAGCTCCGGGAGCGGGGCATCCCCTACGATGGAGACAAGTCCTGGAACAAGAACATGGCGGCCCGCATTCTGGCAGACCGCCGGTATACCGGCGAGGGTGGATTCCCGTCCATCATCACAGAGGGTCAGTTCCACATGGTGCAGGCACGGCGACAGGAACGGACAACGCCCTGCCAAAAGAGCCCAGCCCAGAAGGAGCTTCGGAAGCTGTGCGGCGGCAGCCCACCGGCCTGGGTGGAACGGCAGGTACTGGGCCTCCTGAACCGCCTGATCCAGTGTCCAGAGCGTATCACCTGCTCCGTGTTGGAGGATGAGCCACCGACAGAGGTGATGAAGCTGCGCCGGGGGCTGGACGAGCTCCTGCACCGCCCGCCAGTAGACGAGGCTCAGGCCAGAGATCTGGCCTTCCGGTTGGCCACCCTCCAGTTAAATGCCATCGGGCCGGAGGAGTATGAAACCCTCCGCCTTCGGAGGCTGTTTCAGGGACGGGCACCCATGGCAGAACTGGAGCAGGAACTGCTCCATGAGAGCGTCCGCCGCATCACCGTCAGCAACGGGACGGTCACCGTCCTGCTGAAAAATAACCAGACCTTGGAAGGAGGAAATTGCACATGAACGATACCGCGCCCAATGTCATCGTCATCCCAGCCAAAGTGGAAACACCCCAGGAACAGGAGAAAAAGCGCCACCTGCGGGTGGCCGCCTACTGCCGGGTGTCTACGGACAGCGAGGAGCAGCTCTCCAGCTATGAAAACCAGCTCTCTTACTACACGGAGAAGATCATGAAGGAACCGGGCTGGACCATGGCCGGGGTATTCGCAGACGAGGGCATCACCGGCACCTCCACCTGCAAGCGGAAGGAGTTCCTGCGGATGATCCGCCAGTGCAGGCAGGGGAAGATCGACATGATCCTGGCCAAATCCGTCTCCCGCTTCGCCCGCAACACCGTGGACACCCTCAACTTCACCCGGGAACTGCGGGGCCTGGGTATCCCGGTGATCTTCGAGGAGCAAAACATCAACTCCATCTACCCGGAGAGCGAGTTTCTGATTACCCTGCATGGGGCTTTCGCCCAGGCGGAGAGCGAGAGCACCAGCAGCCGGGTGCGCTGGGGCAAGCGTCAGGCCATGAAATCTGGCCACGTCACCATGCAGTACAAGCAGCTGCTGGGTTATGAGAAGGGCCCGGACGGCAAGCCAAGGATTGTTCCGGAGCAGGCGGAGACGGTGCGCTTCATCTACGACCGCTACCTGGCCGGGGACAGCATCCGGGAGATCAAGGCGGCCCTGGAGGGCCGGGAAATCCCCACGGTCTCCGGGAAAAAGGAGTGGATGGCCTCCCATATCCGGAGCATCCTGACCAACGAGAAATACTGCGGGGACGTCCTGCTCCAGAAAACCTTCATCCAGGACTGCATCAGCAAGAAGGTAATCCCCAATACCGGACAGCTCCCCAAATACCTGATTCAAAACCACCATGAGGGTATCGTCAGTCGGGAGACCTTCGACGCTGTCCAGCTGGAGATGGCCCGGCGGAACGCCAAGGCGGGCGCCACGCGAAAGAGCACCCCCACCGGCCGGGGCAAGTACAGCGGCAAGCATGTCCTCAGCAACCTGCTGTTCTGCGGGGAGTGCGGGACGGCCTACCGGCGGTGCGTGTGGACTCAGCGCGGAGTCAAGCGCCCCGTATGGCGGTGTGTCAGCCGCCTGGACTATGGGAAGAAGTTCTGCACCCAGTCCCCCACCCTGGACGAGGAACCGCTCCAGCAGGCCATCCTGGCCGCCGTCAATGCCGTCATGCTGGATCGCGACACCCTGGCCCGGCAGCTCACCGCCGTCATGGAGTGGGAGCTTGCTCCGATGTTGGGTGAGAGTATGAGCCTGGCGGACATCGACCGGGCCCTGGAGGAGCTGAGCAGCCAGTTCAACAGCCTGCTGGCCGAGGCGTCCGCCAACCCAGCAGAGGACTATACGGAGCGGTTCCGGGAGTTGTCCGAGTCCACCGCCCGTCTCAAAGAACGGAAGGCACAGATGGAGGGTGCCTTCCAGGAACAAGGGCGGCTCCAGAACCGCCTGCGGGCGGTTTCGGCCGCCATGGAGCACATGACGGCGGAGCTGACAGAGTGGGACGAGGAGGTCGTCCACCAGCTGCTGGAGAAGGTGACGGTGCTCTCCCGGGAGAAGATCCGGGTGACTTTCCGGGATGGCCGGGAGATCGAGCAGTATGTAGCGCAGCCCAAAAGGAGGAAGCTGGCATGAAGATCTTCGCTACAGGCGACACCCACGGGAATTTTGAGTGGTTCCGCCCGGAATACTTCCCAGAGGGCGGCGCGGCCTCCCATGACACTGAGGACGGCATCCTCAGCCTGAACGATCCCAACTTTGAGCGGAAATACCTGACATTGAAGCGGAAAGAGCGGAGGAGCATTACTCATTCCTAATCCCGATGTCCACCCCGTAGGGCGGAGGGGGTATCGCGCCGCCTGCGGCGCGTATCTAGGGGGAACTGGTTCCCCCTGGAAGGCGCGGCTTTAGAGCGCAACGATGCGTTTTCCGCAGAAAACGCCCGCGCCTTGACATCCTCACCCACTGCGCCCCCACCAGCATCGCCCTCCAGCTCTCCCGGAACAATGTGGCGGATCACCTGACGGACTTCCTCCAGGAAGTCAAAGACCGGGCACAATACCACTACTGGCTATTCGGCCACTACCACAACAACAAAGCCATTGACACCAAGTACATTCTCTTGTGGGAGCAAATCGTGCAGATACTATAGTCAGAAGGCCCTAAGGGAAAGGGCGGCGGCTCCGCCGCCTTTTCCTTTGTGGCTTTCCAGCTGAGAAAACACCGTATCCCTATGGCACAGATAGAACAAATGTGCTACAATCAGCATAAAGGATTCTGGGGAGAAGATACAACAGAGATGGATGACGGTATGTAGATCATGTGAGGCTGGCCCCGATAATTGGACGATGCCCGTGATATACTAAGCAGGAAGGGAGCGACCGGGGCGTGAAGGAGAAGTGCTATGTTTGCTGCGATCTGAAGAGCTTTTACGCCTCGGTGGAGTGCGTGGAGCGGGGGCTGGATCCCATGACCACCAATCTGGTGGTGGCGGATAAGCGGCGGACGGATAAGACCATCTGCCTGGCCGTGACCCCATCCCTGAAAGCCTACGGCATTTCGGGCCGGGCCAGGCTCTTCGAGGTGGTGCAGAAGGTCAAGGAGGTCAACCTCCGGCGGCAGCGGCAGGCCCCCGCCCGGCGGTTTGCCGACGCCTCCTGGAACGATCCGGAGGTGAGGGAAAATCCAGCTCTGGCACTGGATTACCTGGTGGCCCCACCCCGGATGGCCCACTACATCGACTGGAGCACGAAGATTTATAGCGTCTACCTGAAATACATCGCGCCGGAGGATATCTTTCCCTACAGCATCGACGAGGTGTTTATCGATCTGACCCACTACCTGGATACCTACAAAATGACGGCCCGGGAGCTGATCCAGACCATCCTACTGGATATTCTGAACACCACCGGCATTACTGCCGCGGCGGGGATGGGGAGCAACCTGTATCTGGCCAAGGTGGCCATGGACATTGTGTCCAAGCACATCCGGGCCGACCGGCATGGCGTCCGTATCGCCAAACTCACGGAGGACAGCTACCGCCGTCTGCTCTGGACGCACCGTCCCCTGACGGACTTCTGGCGGGTGGGCAAGGGCTACACAAGCAAGCTGGAGGCCCACGGCCTGTACACCATGGGGGATATCGCCCGGTGCTCCATCGGCAAGCCCACGGACTACCACAACGAGGAGCTGCTCTATAAGCTGTTCGGCGTCAACGCGGAGATCCTGATTGATCACGCCTGGGGCTGGGAGCCCTGCACCATCGCGGATGTGAAGGCGTACAAGCCGGAGCACAAGAGCATCGTCTCCGGCCAGGTGCTCCAGTGTCCCTATGACTTTGACAAGGCCCGGCTCGTGGTGCGGGAGATGGCGGACGCCCTGGCCCTGGAGCTGGTGGACAAGGGCCTGGTGACCAACCAGCTGGTGCTCACCGTGGGCTATGACCGGGAGAACCTGGACGACCCGCGCCGCCGTCAAAGCTACCGCGGCCCGGTGACCACCGACCGCTACGGGCGGAGCATCCCCAAGCACGCCGTGGGCACGGAGAACTTTGCCTATACTTCGTCATCCAATGACCTGCAGAGAGCGGTGGCGGCCCTCTATGACCGGATCGTGGACAAGAACCTGCTGATCCGCCGCCTGAGCATCAGCGCCAACAGGCTGTTGGACGAGGCGGAGGCCCCCAGGGAACCGGAGGCGGAGCAGCTGGATCTGTTCACCGACTACGCCGCCAGAGAGGCGCGGGAGCGGGCGGACGAGGCTGTCCACGCCCGGGAGCGGAAGCTCCAGGAGACCATGCTGGGCATCAAGAAGCGCTATGGCAAGAACGCCATCCTCAAAGGGCTGAATCTGGAGGAGGGCGCTACCGCCAAAGAGCGCAATCAGACGATTGGAGGACACCAGGCATGAGCGGGCCTTACGATGATATCATAAACCTCCCCCGTCCCACCTCCTCCGGGCATCCTAGGATGCCCATCTGCGACCGGGCCTTCATCTTCAGCCCCTTTGCCGCTCTTGCCGGCCATGGGGCCGCCATCGTGGGGACCGTCCGGCGGACGGAACAGCGCATGGAACTGGACGAGGACGCCACGGCGGAGCTGGATCGGAGACAGGCCGTACTGCTGGAGCATTTGAACGAACAGCCAGAGATTACCGTCACCTGGTTCCGGCCTGACGAGCGGAAAGAGGGCGGGGCGTACCGAACGGCCACCGGCCGGCTGAAAAAGTTCAAGGAACTGGAACGGATTCTGGTTCTGGCGGACGGGACGGAGATCCCGCTGGAGGATGTGGCGGCCCTGGAGAGCGATATCTTCCAGATGCTCATATATAGTTGACTACAGAAGGGAGCACAGCGTATCAATCGCCGTGCTCCCTTTTGCGGCCAGATCAAATTAGGCGCAGGGCGCCGGAAAGGAGAGCCCAATGAACATCAGAAAACCAACCGATTACAGCGCCATGTATGGGATACTGGATCAGCTCATGGGGGCGGAGTTCCCGCAGATGGAGCTGTACTTTGAGATCGGCAGGGCCGTTTGTGCCCGCCCGGAGAAGGGCGCGGCGGTCATGGCCGCCGAGTATCTCCAGGAAAACTATTCGGAGGCCAGGGGCTTCTCCCCACGCAACTTGCGCCGGATGCGGGAATTATACCGGGCCTATGCCGACAATCCAGAGTTGCGAGCGCCGACCCTGAAACTGGGCTGGACGCAAAATGTGGCCATTTTGGAGGGCTGTGAGGGCAGCCAAGAACGCGCCTGGTATCTCCGGGCTGCACTGGAGCACCGATGGACCAAGGCGGAGCTGCTGGAGCGGATCCAGGCCGGGGTATGGCTGCAATCCACACTCGACGAACAGTTGGATTCCTGCTATACTGAGGAAAATACAGTGAGTGTGGAGTGTCTGGAACATGAGGAAGATCCTTTTTGTGTGTCACGGCAATATTTGTCGGAGTCCGATGGCCGAGTATGTGATGAAGGACTTGGTGAAAAAGGCAGGCCTGGAGGACGAGTTTCAGATTGCCTCGGCGGCCACCAGCCGGGAGGAGATCGGCAACCCGGGCTACCCTCCGGCCCGGCGGAAGCTGGCGGAGCACGGCATCTCCTGCGGCGGTTACGCCGCCCGGCAGCTCCGCAACCGCGACTACGAGGAGTACGACCTACTCATTGGAATGGACAGGGCCAACCTCCGCAACAGCTACCGCATCTGCGGCGGCGACTTCAACGACAAGATGCACCTCCTGATGGAATACGCCGGCCGCCGGAAGGGGCCCCCACGCGAGCCCAGAGAAGCGGGTCGCGCGGGGAGAGGAGAAGCAAGGGAGCGTTCGGAGTTTTCGCCACAGGCGGAAACGGAGAAAAGCGGACTTTGCTTCGACGAGGTGGCCGACCCCTGGTACACCGACGACTTCGACGCCACCTGGCGGGATGTACTGGAGGGGTGTCAAGGGCTGCTGGATGACTTGCTGGCGAAGGGAGGAAAGACCTCATAAACTATTGATGCTGTGTGGCTACCCCATTTTATCGGAGATCTACAAACTGTGTCTTTTGGGGGAAGTTTAACTTAATTACCCGCCTTGGAACTACTTAACGAGTATCTACAATTTTTTTGCACTCCCAAATATTTACCATATATTTTGAATTATTACGGGTTAAGCAGAAATTCAAAATCCAGTTTACAATTTCTTTGGCCTTGGGGAATGTCAAAATCTCTTTTAAAATTCCCCCAGTAAATCCAGAAATCCCGGCTATCGTTGCTAAGTTTCCGTCTATTGTATAGCCCAATAACCCGCCAATTCCAAAACCGCCGATTTTAATAGATGTCATAAGGTGTTTTTCAAAGGTGTCAAACTTTTTATATTTTTGAGGCGTTAATTCGCATGTGGCCATCTTAATTTGCTTCTGGAATGTTTCGGCATACGCCAAAATGTAATCCCTTTCTAATGGTTTGTCACCATTTAACGCTTTATTGCAATAGTCCTCAAATGAATTAAGAGCCTTGCGTAAGGCAACACCGAATCCGTCATTTCGATATTTAATGATATCTTCTAAGGAGATCGTATCAACATTAACGCCTATCCCTTGAAGGAGAACCTCTAGATCTGGTGGAATTGGTAATGGCTGTACACTATATTGAGGTTTAACATATAATTTTGATATGCTATTTTTGAATTTGTCAGGATTATATGTTGCTTGAGAGTCTAGGCCAAATAAGACTGGATATGTAATAGCCTCGTTAAGGATTTGCAATGACTCATAAACCTTTTGCATATCTTGAAATCTACCGACCTCTTGAGCTTCGTACTCATATCCAAAAATGCATAGATCTGCATACATCACAGATACGTCATCCATAATTGCTTTTTTGAGGTCATCTTTGCTGATCCCCGGTAATTTGTCAGCCCACTTTTTTTGAATTTCTAAAGTAGAAGCAATTCTCTCTACTGGTATTTTTTGACGAGCAATTTCAAGTGTGTCACTCATTCCAAATACATCTAGAAGTGCCACGCCGCGAGCCCATAATGAAGGAGGAGGCAGTTTCCCTCTAAATAAAGGCTCAAAATGCGATGCACTATAGTCATGGGAATTCCCAATAATGGGTATGACGATATTGTTGCGGCAAAGAGTAAGAAAATCTTTATAGGATAGGCCAAATCGCTTTTCAATAAGATCTTTAGGCCATGGTGGGAGATATACAATAGTTTTATCATATAACAGCGAGGTTAATTTGAGTGGAACATTTCCCCGAATATATGAGACGCTACTACCAGGATCTGAAAATATGCCTTTCAAATCTGGATAAATATCTTTGTAGTCCTTTACTAACCCTTGCTTCGACAACCGCTCTGAATTTGAGCTAATAATATTTCCCTGTTGAATATGGTATTCGTGTAGCTTTTCATATGTATTCATAGATATACCCCCCAAGTTCTTACTGTCTTTTCTTCATCCAGCTCCCTTTCATATTCATACCACCTCAAAACCTCCATTCCGTAAGAGGTATAGCAGTTACGCTTTTAATGAAATTTATATCCACATGCAATAAGAAGTAGCTTAGTAGCGTGTAAATAACTTGTCAGGGGCCTAAGCACCTATCATTTTAATATGTATGAAATACCTGGTCAAGGGCAGCAGGGGAAAACATTCGCAAGATAACAACAAAACACTGTTAGGCTCGGGGCAATATAGCACGACAGAAAATATCCAGATTGGTGTAGTGTTCCAAAAAAATAACCACACCTTTTGGTGTGGTTATTTTTTTATGGATACCGTGAGGACTTCACATACTCGGCAGAAGTGAATTCCGCCTGCGCCAAGGTTTTGGCTTTCGGCCAAAACACTTGTACAGCGCAAAAGCGCCGCCGGCCAGAAGGCTGCTTCAGCGAAATGCTGAATCTTTTTCGTATGCATATGCCAAGTTAAAAGCTACATTTTGGTCTTGTACTGCAGGGCTGAAATGTAGCTTATTTTTTTATAAAACCTCCATAATATTGGCATTTACCCAATGTTATGGAGGTTTTGTTATGTTCAAATAAAAAGTAGATGTTCAACTAGCTGCTGGGAAAAAGTCGTCGTGCATAGAACAACATACATTAACAATACATTTTTCTATTGAAGAGTGCATGATATCTGAAATAGAGAAAAAAGAGTGCTTCGTATACCTAACTAGTGTAAATCAAGGGTTTCCCAATCTTTTGTATCGGCAATACAAAAGTCTGCAAATAAAAAGTCAAGCCTCTGAATGAAAAAATCCTCATTGGAAAACAGGGCAGGCAAAAAAGGCCA
>NZ_CAXSQB010000017.1:0-7783 GCF_964239415.1 Clostridium sp. ATCC BAA-442
GCCCTCACTCATTTGTCAAGCACTTTTTTCAGCCCGCTTCCGAAAGTCCGTCCGGCTTCCGCCCGGTCTCTTCCGTCCGCTTTCCTGTTTTTTCATGCCCTCCGTGAGGCGCTCAGTTAGAATACCAGCTTTCCTCCTCTTTGTCAACACCTTTTTCTCTTTTTTTCAGGTTTTTTTCTCGGCTGTCAAACCGGACCGGATCACTGGTATTCTAATCCATAGCATGCACAAGATCTGCCACCCTTATACCTGCCTGCGCAGCTTTTTTACCAGCAGGAGCAAAACAGGAATGCCGAAGCCGAAGAGCAGGCTGCCAATCCTGGCCGGGCCCTCCATCCACCGCTCCAGGGAAAAGGCGTCGGGAAAGAGGAACCAGGCCCCCGCCAGGGCCAGCAGGAGCAGAGGAGGTACGGCGTGCTTGCGCTCCTTTAAAGAGAATACGGACTGGGCCAGGACGGAGCAGGAGCCCGCCAGCAGGTTGAGCAGGGCTAGATCAGAGAACACCCAGAGGGCGATGATGACCGACTCCACCCGTTGGAAGGTGCCCTCAATGCCGATCCCCTTTACCATCATAAAAAAGGGTGTGTCCATGCGGGCGGTCAGCCCGGGCCCGAAGTTGCCCAGGCAGACAAGCTGAAGGGCGGTAAGCACCAGACAGAAGGCGGCTGCCCACCATATCGCACGGCGGCGGTCTCCCTCTCCCCGGGTGACATTTCCCCCCAGGAAGGCGGCAAAGACCACATAACCGAACAGGCCCAGCACCGGAACGGCGGCGGAGAGCACCCCCGGAAGATCCTCCGTCCACAGGGGAAGGATGTGCCGGGGCTCCACCTGGAGTACGCCCAGGAGGAGGGAGAAGCCCAGGCCGATGGCCAGGGCCAGGTAGAACACCTCTCCGGTCCGTGCCAGCACCCGCACCGGCTTGCGCACCAGCCAGAGGGTGAGCCCCAGCAGGGTCAGCAAAAACAGACCCAGGGGGGCGTTCCGGTAACTGGTGGACAGGAAACGGAGGGCGAAAAGCCTAGCGTTGGCGCTGAGCAAAAGCAGACCCCACAATAAATAAAGAAGAAGCACCCCCTTGCCCAACCCCCTGCCCAGGACGGTCTCGGTGACCTGGGCCAGCCCCGCCCCCTCCCCTGCCGGGTGCAGGAGGGCAAAGAGCACCCAGCACAGCCCCAGCAGTACCGGCAGGGCAGCCAGGGCGGACAGCCACCCCGCCTCTCCGGCCAGGGCGGCGGTCTGGGAGGGCAGCACGCCGATGGCCGGAGCCAGGAGGGCAGCGAAGAGGAGCGCCAGGAGCTGGCGCAGGGAGATTCGGTCGTCAGGCATGGGTATACCGCCTTTCCTTTGAGCTGCCGCCCTCACCGGGCGGCGTCATAGCTGCGCTGAAGCTTGGCCGTCACGTGCAGCTCCAGCTCCAGCGCGCCCAGAGAGGCCCCTTCCAGCGCCTCCTTGTGCCAGGGCCGGGCCAGGGCCGCCCGCCGGAGCAGCCCCAAATAGTCCGCGTCCAGCTCCTGTGCCAGTTCCAGCGCGGACCGGATGCGCGCCTCCTCCACCTGGGCCAGGGCCGCCTCGAGGGAGGCGTGTACCTCCTCCGTTCGGAGGTCCAAATTCCCCTCCGCCATATTGGCGTCCAGCGTACAGGTGAGAGACAGGCCGGTAAGGGCGCCCCCGTCCATCACCGGGCGGACGGAGGTCCTGGCCCCCACCACACGCAGGGCCGCCACCCCGCCTCCATCCAGGGGCAGCTCCACCACATCGGCGTCCACCTGGCCCAGTACCAGGTTGACCCCCAGGGCGGCGTCCCCCTCGGCCCAGCCGGCCAGGCGGTCCCCTTTTAATATGCCATACCCGGCGGCGGTGAGAGCCTCGTCCGCCTCTACCGCCGGGAGGAAGGTGGCCCCCTGGGCATAGAGATCCGAGAGGGCGTCCTTTACGGTGCGGGGCATGGAACCGGCCAGCAGACCCGCGTCCTCCGCCAGCGCCTCCAGCCGGTCAGCGGCGGAGCCGTCCTCCCCCGCTGCTGTGATCGCCTTGCCTGCTGTGCCGCCCCGCACCAGATAGAGGGCGGTGTCCAGCCGGGTCTCCACATCCCGGAGAATATAGTCCAGGGCGGGCTCCACCCCCTGCCTGGCCAGCTCCTCTCCCAGCAGGAGCTGGCCCACGTGGCCGAAGTAGAGGTAGGAGGAGCCCTCCCCCTGCATCCCCAGCACGGCGGCGCTGATGGTGCCGGCCTGGCCGGACACCACGGTGGCCGCCCCCTCCGCCGGATCGCCCGAGCCGCTGGAGGCGGTCACCTCTACCTGACCCTCCCCGGCCGCGTCCACACCCAGGGTCTGCATCAGCTCCATGTCCTCGATTTCCCGGGCATAGGGCAACAGGCCGGGCCCACGGCGGCAGCCGGTGAGGGTCAGGGCGGCCAGGCCGGCCAGCAGCAGGGCTGTTATGCGTCTCATTTCTGATTCCTCCGGTTTCGGGTTTTCAGGGCCGCCGGGCGCTGCTTCACCCGCGGCAGGGGCTGGCGGAACACCGCGTGCCCCTCCACCTGCTCCCCGGCATTCGAGGCAAAGGGGGTCAGGTAGGACACGCCGAAGCTCTCAATGCCCGCCAGATGGATCACCAGCGCCGACAGGCCGGCCACCACGCCGAACAGGCCCGCCGCGCTGGCCAGCAGGGCCAGCAGGAACCGCCAGATGCGCAGGGCGCCCGCCACCTCCTGAGAGGGCATGGTGTACCCGGCGATACCTGCGATGGCCACCACGATGAGCACCGCGGGGGAGATGATCTTGGCCTCCACCGCCGCGCTGCCCACCACCAGGCCGCCGATGATAGACACGGTCTGCCCGATGGACTGGGGCAGGCGGAGCCCCGCCTCCTGGAGAATCTCAAAGGCCAGCAGCAGGACGATGACCTCAAAGACGGAGCGGAAGGGCACGTCCTGCTTGGCGGCAATGATGGACAGGGCCAGGCGGGTGGGAATCATCTCCTGGTGGAAGGTGACCATGGCCACATAGAGGGCGGGCAGAAGCAGGGTGCCCAGCATGCACAGGTAGCGCAGCAGGGTGAGGGCGGAGGCCAGCAGCCAGCTCTCGCTCTTGTCCTGGGGCGCCTGGAGGAAATCCCCCAGCACGCCGGGGGCCAGGTAGCCCAGTGGCAGGCCGTCGATGAGGATGCCCACCCGCCCCTCGGCCAGCCCGGCGCAGAAGCGGTCGGACCGCTCGGTATATTGCACCAGCGGGAAGGCGGTGCGGGCGGCGGGGACGATATACTCCTCAATATTGCCCGTGGCCAGCACCGCGTCGATGTCAATGTCCGCCAGTTGGGCGGCCACCTGCTCCACCAGGTGGGGATTGGTGAGCCCCTCTATATAGAGGATGTCCACCGACGTGACCGACTGGCGGCCCACCACCTGCTCACGGATACGCAGCTCAGGGGCCTTCAGGTGGCGGCGGACGATGCTGGTATTGGTGCGCAGGCTCTCCACAAAGGCGTCCCGGGAGCCCTTGAGCACCGTCTCGTTGCTGGGAGAGCTGATGGAGCGCTTTTCCTCGGTGCCCACAAAGAGGGACAGCACCGCAGATTCCCCGGGAAAGAACAGCAGGCACCATCCCGCCACCAGGTCAAAGGCGGCCTCGTCCAGTGTGGTACGCTCGGCCGCAGAGAGATTATACAGCGCTCCCCCCATCATCTCCTCCATGGCCTGCCGGGGAGTCCCGCAGCGGGCCAGCGCCTCGTCCTGGGCCAGCGGCCGGAGCACGTAGTCGCTGACCCGCTCCATCTTCACCATGCCGCTGAGGTAGCACAGGGTGAGCGTACACGCGCCGCCCTCCCCCAGGGACACCGGACGCTTGGTGAAGTCCACGCAGTCCTGGAAGATCTGCTCCAGCCGTTTCAAGGTCAGCGGCCCGTCAAAGCGGGGCTCCTTCCGGGGATGGGGTACGCTGGGGGCACGCTTCCGACCAAAAAAGCCCATGGCGCACACCTCCTGTTGTCTATTTTGCTGAATCGAACTTTTTTAGGATGGCCCGTTTTCGCCCGGTTATACAAATTTAAACGAACCAGTTGCAATTTTCCAGGGATGTTGATATACTTTATAAAAACTATAAAGTTTAATAGATGAACTATCTACTTTCCTTTTGGTAATTATCCCATGTCCTCCGCAGGACAGGGTTCATTTTATGTGATAAGGAGGAGCCCCTTATGAAGCCCTTTACCCAGACTGCCGACACCCTGGACCAGGAGCTGGCGGACAAAATCGACGGCATTCTCGCCGCCCATGGCGAAGATCCCACCCAGCTGGTGGGCATCCTGCTGGACGTGGAGGCCGCGGTGGAGCGGCACTACATCCCGGAGGCCGCCGCCTACTATGTGGCGGAGCGCCTGGGGGTGAAGCCCACCCAGGTCTACGATGTCATCTCCTTCTATACCGCCCTTCACGACAAGCCCAGAGCCAAGTTTACCCTGGAGGTGTGCTCCTCCGCCCCCTGCCGGGTGAAGGACAGCGACACCCTGCTGGAGCGGCTCAAGCGCCTTTTAAATCTGGAGGTGGGCCAGGTGACCTATGACGGCCGCTTTTCCATCGAGCAGGTCCCCTGCTTCGGGGCCTGCGACGTGTCCCCCGCCGTGCGGGTCAACGGCGTGGTATACGGCCATCTGGACAGCGAGGAGCGTATCCTGGATATGCTCCAGCAGCTCAACTAAGGGGGAACGGACATGAGCAAGACGGTTTGTTTCATCACCCGGAATTTCGGGAAGTACGACCCGGACAGCCTGAAGGGCTATGAATCCATCGGCGGCTTCCGGGCGCTGCGCAAGGCCCTGACCATGGAGGGCTGCGACATTGCCGACGTGCTGGCCGCCAATGGCGTCCAGGGCCGGGGCGGCGCGGCCTACGACATGGGTAAAAAGTGGCGGCAGGCCCGGGAGGTACCCGGCGCCCACAAGTGCGTAGTGTGCAACGCTGACGAGGGCGAGCCGGGCACCTTCAAGGACCGGGAGCTGCTCACCCACGACCCCTTCCAACTGCTGGAGGGCATGATCATCGCCGGCTGGGCCGTGGGGGCGGACAACGGATACATCTACCTGCGGGAGGAGTACTCCCACCTGCGGCCCCGGCTGCTCTCCGCCATCGCCCAGTGCGAAGCGGCGGGCTACCTGGGGGAGGACATCCTGGGCTCCGGGCTGAACTACCGCATCCACCTCTACTCCGGCGCGGGGGCCTATGTCTGCGGCGAGGGCTCCGCCCTGGCCGAGTCCATCGGCGGCCACGCCGGCCGGCCCCGGATGAAGCCCCCGTTTATCAAGCAGTGCGGCGTGTTCCACCTGCCCACCTGCGTCAACAACGTGGAGTCCCTCTCCCTGGTGGCCCCCCTGCTGCTGGACGACGAGGGCTACTATAAGAGCCAGGGCACGCCGGACTGCCCGGGCACCAAGATGATCTCGGTGTGCGGCAACGTCAAGCGCCCCGGCGTGTTCGAGGTGCCCTTCGGCATCACCATCCGGGAGATCGTCTATGATCTGGCCGGCGGCATGGAGAACGAGGACTACCCCCTGCGCTTGGTGCAGCTTGGCGGCGCGTCGGGCCGCATCTGCTCCCCCGCCCAACTGGACACCCCCTACACCTACAAGGGCATGCGTCAGGCGGATCTCACCGCCATCGGCTCCGGCGCGGTGCTGGTGGTGGATGAACGCACCAGCGTCATCGGCTTTCTGCGCATGACCCAGGAGTTCTTCTCCCACGAGAGCTGCGGCCAGTGTACCCCCTGCCGGGAGGGCAACCGCCACATCTCCCTGCTGCTGGACAAGGTGGCCGAGGGTACCCACACCGCCCAGGACATCGCCACCCTCAAGAAATTTGCCGACATTATGTCCAGCGCGTCCCTGTGCGGCCTGGGTGAGACGGCCCAGTCCGCCCTGCTGAGCTGTATGAAGCGCTTCCCGGAAGTCTTTGCCGTAAAAGAGGAGGTCGCCGTCCGATGAGCGAGATGGTACATATCACAATCAACAAGCAGCCGCTGGAGGTGCCTGCGGGCACCCGCATCATTGAGGCGGCCAAGATGCTCAACATCGATATTCCCCACCTGTGCTACCACCCGGACCAGACCATCAAGGCCCACTGCCGGATGTGCATGGTGGAGGTGGTGGGCTCCCGCAAGCTGACGGCGGCCTGCTCCACCGTGGTGTGGGAGGGCATGGAGGTCATCACCGACTCCAAGAAGGTGTACGATGCCCAGACCGGCGTGCTGGACCTCATCCTCTCCGACCACAAGACCAACTGCCTTTCCTGCGCCCGCAACGGCTCCTGCGAGCTCCAGGCGCTCTGCCGCCGCTTTAACCGGCTCCACCCGGAGCTGCCCGACATCTCCTCCGACGAGCCGCTGCGCATCGACAACCCCTCCATCGTCCGCGACCCCGCCAAGTGCGTCAAGTGCGGCCGCTGCGTGAAGGTGTGCGCCGAGGTCCAGGGCTGCGCCGCCCTGACCTACTCCGGCCGCTCCGCCGGCTTCAAGGTCACCACCGCCTTTGACCTGCCCATGGACCAGACCGACTGCGTGCTGTGCGGCCAGTGCTCCCTGGTGTGCCCCGTGGGGGCCATCGTGGAGACCGACTACACCAACGAGGTTACCGCCGCCATCCAGGACTCCTCCAAGCACGTCATTGTCCAGGTGGCCCCCTCCGTCCGGGTGGGCCTGGGGGACGAGTTCGGCATGGAGGCCGGCGCCGTCGTCACCGGCAAGATGGTCACTGCCCTGCGGATGCTTGGCTTTGACAAGGTGTTCGACACCAACTTTTCCGCCGATCTCACCATCATGGAGGAGGGCAGCGAGCTGCTCAAGCGCATCCGGGAGGGCGGGAAGCTGCCCATGATCACCTCCTGCTCCCCCGGCTGGGTCACCTACCTGGAGAAGCACCACCCCGAGCTCATCGACCACCTCTCCACCGCCAAGAGCCCCCAGGCCATGTTCGGCGCGGTGGCCAAGACCTACTATGCCCAGAAGATGGGCTGGGATCCCCACGACGTGGTAAGCGTGTCCGTCATGCCCTGCACCGCCAAGAAGTACGAGGCCAGCCGCCCCGAGCTGGGCCGGGACGGCTATCAGGACGTGGACTACGTCCTGACCACCCGGGAGCTGGCCAAGCTCATACGCTATGTGGGCCTGGACCTGTCCGTGCTGCCCGAGAGTGAGTTTGACTCCCCCCTGGGCACCGGCTCCGGCGCCGGCGCCATCTTCGGCGCTACCGGCGGCGTTATGGAGGCCGCCCTGCGCACCGCCTACGAGCTCTACACCGGCAAGACCCTGCCCCGGCTGGAGTTTGACGCCGTACGGGGCGACATCAACGCCATCAAGGAGGCCACCATTGACCTCGACGGCACCCCCCTGAAGGTGGCCGTGGCCAACGGTCTGAAGAACGCCGAGGAGCTTATCCGCCGGGTAGAGCGCGGCGAGGCCGACTATATCTTCATCGAGATCATGGCCTGCCCCGGCGGCTGTATCGGCGGCGGCGGACAGCCCATCGGCACCAACAACGCCGTCCGGGACGCCCGTATCCAGGCCTTGTATGAGATCGACCGGAGCCTGCCCCTGCGCAAAAGCCATGAGAACCCGGAGATCAAGACCATCTACGAGGAGTTCTTCGGCGCGCCCCTGTCCCAGCGCTCCCACGAGCTGCTCCACACCCACTACCATGCCCGCAAAAAGCGGCACGATTTTTCCCACCTGAATTAAGCGCAGAAGGGGGGGGGGGGGGGGGGGGGGGGGGGGGGGGGGGGGGGGGGGGGGGG